>NZ_JBIVVI010000976.1:0-3524 GCF_044757675.1 Kitasatospora sp. NPDC091257 | reverse complement strand
CTAGGGAAGGTCCCGGGCACCCCGCGAGGAGGCGGTCGGCCCTGACTCCCCGTCGCCCCGTCACGGTGCCGATCGCAAGATCGTCAAATCCGGTACGGTGCGCGGACCGTCCTCGACGGATGGCAGGATGGACACTCGCCACTCGTGTGGCCCAACGGTGCCCACGGCACCGGGCAGCGGTACCAGGTTCACATCAGCAGAAGGGACCCGCGGGCGAGATGCAGATCCGGCTGACCGTCCTCCGACCGCGCAGCGGCCCGGCCGCCGCCGGCTCCGCCATCCCCTACGTGGACGTGCTGGTCACCGCGCCCGTCGGCACCGCACTCGGCGCCATCGCGGGTGCGCTCGCCGGCGCCGTGGGCGTGCGCGGGCCGCGGGCCGCCACCCACGTGCACCTGTACGCCGGGGCGCACCGGGTCGACGAGCACACCCTGCTCGGCCACCCCCCGCTGCTCGACGGCGCCGTCCTCAGCCTGAACGAGCCCGACCCGACCGCCGACGACCCCGACGACGCCCCCGCCGCCGCCGAGCTGCGCGTGGTCGGCGGCCCCGACGCCGGCGGCGTGCACCGGCTGCACGGCCGGGAGATCCGGGTCGGCCGCTCCGCCGAGGCCGACGTCCCGCTCGACGACCCGGACGTCTCCCGGCTCCACCTCTCCCTGCACCTCGCCGAGGACGGCCGGGTCTCCGCGCGCGACCTCGGCTCCACCAACGGCACCACGCTGGACGGCCGGCTCGTCCCGCCCGGCCCGCCGGAGGCCGCCGTCCCGCTGGAGCCCGGCGCCGTGCTGCGGATCGGCGAGTCCACCCTCCAGGTGACCACCCCCGCCCCGGCCGAGGCCGCCGGCACCGCCCGCGCCGCCCTGCCGGACGGCAACGGCCACCTCCAGCTCGCCGCCCCCGGCCCGGCCCGGCCCGCGCCGCCCGTGGTCGAGCCGCCCACCGCCCCCGAACCGGCCCCCGGCCGCGGCCGCGGCCTGTTCTCCCTGCTGCCCGGCCGCACCGCCGAGCCGCCCGGCCAGGAGAGCGCCGAGCGCCACCACGCCGCGGTGCGGCTGCGCCAGACCGCCGCCCAGCGCGAGCGCTGGCCCGACCTCGCCACCCTGCTGCTCAACGCCGTCGGCCCCGGCCCCCGCCTCTGGGAACGCGGCCCCGGCCACCCCGACGCGCTCACCCTGCGCCTGGGCACCGCCGACCGCCCCGGCGGCCCCGGCACCACACCCGGCACCACGCTGCCCGCCGTCCCGGTCACCCTCGACCTCCAGACCGCCGGCAGCCTCGGCCTCAGCGGCCCGCGCGAGCGCCTGGACGCGCTCACCCGCGCCGTCGTCGCCCAGCTCGCCGCGCTGCACCCGCCGACCGGGCTGAGCCTGGTCGTGGTCGACGCCGACCAGGCCCGCACCGCCGAGGAGCGCGCCGACACCTGGGCCTGGGCCCTGTGGCTGCCCCACCTGCGCCCGGTCGACGGCCAGGACTGCCGACTGCTGATCGGCCTCGACGACGAACAGGCCACCGCCCGGCTGACCGAGCTCACCGCCCGGCTCAGCGGCCCCAGCGGCCTCGGCGGCCACCCCGCGACCGTGGTCGTGGTGGACGGCCGACCGGCCACCGAAGCCGCCCGCCAGGCACTCGACCTGCTGCTGCGCCAGGGCCCGGCGGTCGGCATCTTCCCGATCTGCCTCGCCGAGCAGCCCGAACTGCTCCCCCGGGGCCTCGGCGCCACCGCCCTGATCACCGGCGAGGTCGGCACCCAGCTCTCGCTGAACCGCCCGGTCGCCCGCGGCCGGGAAGCCCTCCACGAGGTGTCGCTGGACGCCGTCTCGGACGCCTGGGCCGAACGGCTGGCCCGCGTCCTCGCCCCGCTGCGCGAGGCCGTCCCGGCCGCCCGCGGCCCGCTGCCCGACGTGCTGCGGCTGCTCGACCTGCTCCAGCTCGACACCGTCACCCCGGCCAAGCTGTCCGCCCGCTGGGAGGCGCACGCCGGCGGCATCGGCGCCGCCACCGCCCTGCTCGGCACCACCCGCGACGAGCTCTGCACCCTCGACCTGGCCGACCCCGAACTCACCCTCCCCTCCCCCGACCCGGGCGGCCCGCACCTGCTGATCGGCGGCGCCCGCGGCTCCGGCAAGACCGAGCTGCTGCGCACCCTGGTCGCCTCGCTCGCCGTCTCCGAACGACCCGAGCGGCTGACCGTCACGATCATCGAGGGCCGGGCCACCCCGGACGGCCAGGACGGCCTCGACGGCTGCACCGACCTGCCGCACGTCACCGGCCGGGTGAACGCCGCCGCCGACCCGCGCGCCGCACTGCTCGCCGCCGAGGCACTGGAGGACGAACTCGCCCTGCGGGAGCGGCTGTTCGACGGGCTGGACTTCGCCTCCTGGCACGCCGCACGGATCCTCGACGAGCAGGGCCTGGACGGGCGGGAGGCGCACGCGGAGCACCCCAGGGTCCCGGTGCCCGCCGCCGTCGGCGGCGGCGCGGCCACCACGCCCCGGATCATCCCGCCACGCAGCGCGGAGGGCCCCCGCCCGACCGGGCCCGCCGCCGCGCCCGCCCGGCTGGTCGTCGTCGTCGACGACTACGACGCGCTGCTCTCCCCCACCTCCGCCGCCGGCCGCCCGCTCACCCGCGCGCTGGCCGCCGTCGCCCGCCGCGGCGGACCGCTCGGCGTGCACCTCGCCGTCGCCACCGGCCGCCCGGAGGAGAGCGCCGGCACCGAGGTGGACGAGGCCGCGCTGCTCCGGATCGCCCTGCGCACCGACGACCCGGCCGACTCCGACCTGCTGATCCACCTCGGCGACGCGGCGGCCCTGCCCGAGGACACCCCCGGCCGCGGCTACCTCCGCCTCCCGGACGGCGGCGTCACCGCCTTCCAGACCGCCCGGATCAGCGGCCGCATCCCACGCACCGCCACCCTGCGGCCCACCGTCGTCGCCATAGACCCGCTCCAGCTCGGCGCCCCGCCTGCCCGCCGCCCGGTCCGCGAGCTCGGCAACGGGCCCACCGACCTCGCCCTCCTCGCCAGCGCCCTCCAGCGCGCCGCCGCCCGCTGACGGCCCCGCCTCGTTCTGCGCAGGAAGTCGGCCCGGCCGACTTCCTGCGCAACCGGTGGCCCCGGCCAAAACCCACCGGGGCCACCGAACCCATTCACTTCGCCTCACAGCCCGTTGCCGCTTCGGTTTGGCCGAAGCGGCAACGGCTACGCCACCACTCCCCGCACAGGAAGTCGGCCTGACCGACTTCCTGTGCGGAGAGAGCCAAAACCGCCACGCTCCTCAACACAGGTCGCCCACCCGCCCCTCCCCGCCGGGACAACAAGGTCCAGGCGGCCCGGCCGAGAGAGACAAGCCGGAACAGCGGCAACAGGTCCGGTGACCGATCAAAGAAGTTGGGCGGGCCCGCGTCCCCCGACGCGGGCCCGCCCAAAGAAAAGGCAGGGAGAGAAGGGAGCATCCCACCCAGAACGGAACCGCGGCGTGGTGGGGCAGAGGGTTGGTAGTGGTGTTGATATAGGTGGGCGC
>NZ_JBIVVI010000975.1:0-3530 GCF_044757675.1 Kitasatospora sp. NPDC091257 | reverse complement strand
CACCTCGGGCGAGGCCCTCAACAAACGCCTCGGCCTCGACCAGGGAGCACACGGAACCGTGGGCGACGGGCCCTCCGGGTGAGGCCTTGCCGCCGGCGACGGCCTGCGACGGCGCCGGATCGGGTGCGGGGCCGCCGCCCCCGCCGATGAATCGACGCCGACCCGGCGAGGCACCCGGACCGGACAGCGCGGGGCCCGCGAGACCGAGCGCCCTCTCAGGTGAGCGACAGGAGCACGACCGGTACCCCACTGGGGTGCGTCGACCCCCCGGCGGGCTCCACGGTGACGCCGATACCCGTCGCCCCGCCCAGTGGCCCGGACAGCACCATCCCGCCGTCCCCACGGGACAGCAGTCCGGCCGATCGCATCGTTCCGGAGTCGTCGAACCACAGTTGGTACGTGGTGCCCTCGGCCGGGGTGGGCATGCCGGAAGCGAGGAAGGCGGCCTGACCGCGGTCGTGCGACCACACCACCGTCCCCACGCCGGTTCCGCCCGCCGCGGGTCCGGTGGCCGTGCGGGCGTCGGGCGCCGTCAGCAGACCCGTCAGCCGGTCCGCCTGCTGCTGGATCGCGGCCGCCCGGGCGCGCGCGTGGCCGGCCTGCCGGTGCTGCTGGACGGCGAGGCCACCGGAGCCGACCGCGACCGCGAGACAGGCGGCCAGCGCGAACTTCGTCCACCCGCCCGCCCGCCGGCCGGACCGGGAGCCCGCGCCGGGCAGAGCGGCGGTCCGGGGCGCCTCCTGCCGCGTGCCGGGCAGCGCGGCCATCACCCGGGCCTTGAGGGCCTCGGGTGGCACGACGGCCCGCGCGGCACCGAGCCTGGCCAGGGTCGCGGCGAACTCGGCCACCTCCTGGGCACAGGCCGGGCAGTCGGCCAAGTGGCCTTCGAACTCCGCGCTTTCGGCCGGGGAGAGGGCGTGGACGGCGTAGGCGCCGGTCAGGGTGTGCAGGTCGGCGGCGGTCATGCTCCCACCCCCAGGCAGTCGCGCAGACGGATCAGTCCGTCGCGCACGCGGGTCTTGATCGTGCCCAGCGGCGCGCCGACGACCTCGGCGACCTGGGGGTAGGTGTAACCGCGGTAGTACGCCAGCGTCAACGATTCCCGCTGCAGTTCGGTGAGCGTCCTCATGCAGCGCCTGACCTGCTCGCGCTCCAGTCTGCCCTCGACCTGTTCGGCGACTTCGTCGAACGCCGGGGTGTGGGAGGCCGCCGCGACGCGCTGGTCGCGGTCGGCGGCGGCCTGCGCCGAGCGGACCCGGTCCACCGCGCGCCGGTGCGCGATGGTCAGCACCCACGGCATCACCTCACCGCGCTCGGCCCGGTAGCGGGCAGCGGTGCGCCACACCTCCAGCAACACCTCCTGGGCGACCTCCTCGGACTGCGCGGGATCGCGCAGAACCCTGCGCACCAGCCCCAGCACCGGACCGGCCACCACGTCGTACAGCCGGGAGAACGCGTCCTGGTCCCCGCGCGCGACGCGGGCGAGGAGTTCCGTCAGGTCCGGTACCGGCCGTCCGGGACCGGACAGGTGGACGACGGCGCTCATCCGCCCGTTCCTTCGCACTGGGCGGGCGTCGAGCCCGATCGGCGGACGGCAGACATCGAGGGCCTCCTCGTGGTCCCGGCGGGACAGCGGTGCGGTCTCGGCCGGGCGGACAGTGCGGAACTCACATCCGCCCTTCGGAGCGGGCCCGCGCCCGGATTGGCCGAACCGCCTGCCGGTCCGCCCGTCCGCCCGGTCACCGGCTCCGGAGGACACGCGGATCCTGGTGCCGTCGTTTGCGTCTTCCGTCGTCGTCATTCCCGTCATCCGCGGGAGTCGACGGACCGGCCCTCGGAGCCGGGCCGAGCCTGCTGCGCCCACCGTCAATGCCGGCTGCCGCCCAACCCGTTCGAGTGAGCCCGGCGCAGCGACCCATCCGCGGCCCCGGGCGCCTCGAACCCTCGGCGTGAGCAAGAATCCATCCGACGCTTCCGCGCCCCTCCGCGGCCGTCCCGACCGCCTCCGTCGCGTCGGCGTCGCAGCGGCGACCGGGTTGGCGGCCGCCTCGGCCGCACTCGGTGCGGGAGACCTGGCCGCCGCCTTCACCGGGCCCGACACCGCGCCGGTCATCGCGGTGGGCTCCGCGGCCGTCGACCTGTCGCCGACCCCGCTCAAGGAATACGCCGTCCCCACCTTCGGCGTGTACGACAAGACGGTGCTGCTCGGCGGAATCCACCTGACGGCGGCCCTGCTCGCCGCCGGTGCCGGATGGCTGTCCGCTCGCCGCCCGAAGACCGGAGCGGGCATCTTCGCGACCTTCGGCCTGCTGGGTGCCTGGGCCGCGCTCTCCCGGCCGGGGGAGCGCGCGGCGGACGTCGTACCGGCCCTCGTGGCAGGCGTCGTCGGCGCGGCCACCGTCCTCGCCCTCTCACGCCTGACGGGGTCGGCCGCGCCGCCGGTGAACACGGCCCCCACGATCGGACATCCCACCGGCGAGAGCGCCGGCCAGGAGCGGCGCACCGGAACCGAGGGCACCACCCGCCGGGCCGTTCTCGCCGTCACCGGCGGGACGATCGCCGTCGGCGCGGTCGCGGTCACGGGAGGCAGGATCCTGACGGACCGCCTCTTCGACGTCGGCGCCGTCCGCGCGTCCGTTCGCATCCCGCCCGCCGTGGAACCGCTGCCACCCCTGCCGCCCCCGGTCCGTCCGAACGTCGCGGGCCTGTCCCCGTTCGTCACCTCGAACACGGATTTCTACCGGGTGGACACCGCGCTCACGCTCCCCCGAATCGACCCGCGGCGCTGGGCCCTGCGCATCCGGGGCATGGTCGACCACCCGCTGTTGCTGACCTTCGACGACCTGCTGCACGAACCCCTGGAGGAAATGGACCACACGCTGTCCTGCGTCTCCAACGAGGTGGGCGGCCGCTACGTCGGCACCACCCGCTGGCTCGGCGCTTCCCTCCCCGCCCTGCTGCGCCGTGCCGGCGTGCACCGCGGCGCGGACCAGCTGGTCGGCCGCTCACAGGACGGCATGACCATCGGCACGCCGCTGGAGCCGGTGCTCGACGGACGGCGCGCACTGCTGGCGGTCGCGATGAACGGCGAGGCCCTGCCCGTCGCCCACGGCTTCCCCTGTCGCAGCGTCGTCCCCGGCTTCTACGGCTACGCCTCCGCCACCAAGTGGCTCGTCGACCTGGACGTCACCACCTTCGCCGCATTCGATCCGTACTGGGTGCGCCGGGGCTGGGACCGCACCGGTGCGGTGCGCACCACCTCGCGCATCGACGTCCCGGCCCCGTTCGCCCGCGTACCCGCCGGGGACGTCACGGTCGCCGGCACCGCGTGGGCGACCCACCGCGGCATCGCCGCCGTCGAGGTCCGGATCGACGGCGGCACCTGGCAGCAGGCGCTGCTCGCCGCCGACGCCGGACCGGACCTGTGGCGGCAGTGGACCCACACCTGGCCCGGGGCCGCGCCCGGCACCCACCGGATCGAGGTCCGGGCGACCGATGCGACCGGCGCCGTCCAGACCGGGGACCGGGCC
>NZ_JBIVVI010000974.1:0-3535 GCF_044757675.1 Kitasatospora sp. NPDC091257 | reverse complement strand
ACGTGGACCTGCTGCGTGCCGTTCGAACACCAAAGGTCGAACATCGTCTTGAAGTGGTAGTCGTCCCACAAGTCGATGGTCAGGAAGGCTCCTGGGGCCGGGACGGCCCGTTCCCTCGATTTTCGGAGCATACTGACCAGGATGACGAAATCACCGGCAGTCCGACGCCCTCTGCCCACCAGTCCCTTCAAGCCCCGGCCCGAAGCACCGCCCAAGCACTTCGCGGTCGGCGACCGCATCAGCCACGACAAGTACGGTCTCGGCCGCGTCATCGCGGTGGAGGACGGGGCCTACCCCGCGGTCCTCGTCGACTTCGGCACCCGACAGGAGCGGATCACCCCGCCGTACGCCGCCATGTACACCCTCTGACCGACACACCGGCGGCGATGCGGTCACCGTCCCCGGGTTGCCGAACAGCTCGCGGCAGCCGGCGGTCAGGGCGCTGAGCGGGTTCCACTCGGCGATGAACCGCAGCCAGGCGGGCATCCCGTCGGTCGGCACGAAGGCGTTCGACAGCATGGTCACCGGCATCACGAGCAGCGTGAGCTGCTGCGCCATCTGCTCGTTGGGGACCTTCAGGCCGAAGAAGCAGCCGACCCAGCTGAGCGCGTAGCGCATCAGCACCAGCAGCCCGAAGCCGGCCAGGGCGTTCAGCAGCCCGTCGGACGCGCGCCAGCCGACCAGCAGGCCGGCCACCGCCATGATGGCCACGCTGAGCAGGCCGCCGACCATGTCGGAGGCGGTGTGCCCGAAGGCGACCGCGACCCGCGACATCGGCATCGAGCGGAACCGGCTCATCAGTCCGCGCGAGACGTCGGCGGCGACCCTCTCGATCACCGCCACCACCGAACTGGCCGTCACCATGGCGAACAGCCCGGGCATCAGGTAGGCGCGGTAGTCACCGCCGCCCGGAATCCGGATGGCGCTGCCGAAGACGTAGCCGAACAGCAGCACCATCACGGCGGGGAAGATCAGGGCGGCGATCAGTGAGCCGGGCTCCTGGCGCAGCCGGCTGAACTCGCGCCCGACGAGGACGAAGCCGTCCGACAGCGCCCAGCGCAGGCGGGTCACCGGGGTCCGGCGGGCAACGGGGGTGATCTGGACGGTCATCAGGCGTGGTCCTTGACTCTGTCGTCGGCTCGGGCGCCGGCCGGGGCGTCGCCGTCGGTTTCGGTGTCGGCCGGGGCCGAGCGGTCGGTCAGGCGCAGGAACACCTCGTCGAGGGTGGGGCGGCGCAGGCTGACGTCGGCGACCTCGATCCCCGCCCGGTCCAGCTCCCGGACGAGTTCGGCGACCCGCACGGTGCCGTCCGCGGACGGCACGCTCAGGCTGTTCTCGCCGGTCCCGGTCGGCTCGGCCCCGGTCAGCCGGTGCAGCACGGCGGAGGCCTGCGGCAGCAGCGCCGGGTCCTCGACGACCACGTCGAAGCGGTTGCCGATCGTCGACTTGAGTTGGTCGGGGGTGCCCTCGGCGATCACCCGGCCGTAGTCCACCACCGCGATGTCGTCGGCCAGTTGGTCGGCCTCGTCCAGGTACTGGGTGGTGAGCAGCACGGTGGTGCCCTCGGCGACGAGCTCCCGCACGCAGTCCCAGATCTCGCCGCGGCTGCGCGGGTCGAGGCCGGTGGTCGGCTCGTCCAGGAAGAGCACCTGGGGGCGCAGGATCAGGCTGGCGACGAGGTCGAGCCGGCGGCGCATGCCGCCGGAGTAGCCGCGCACCTGCCGGTCGGCCGCCTCCATCAGGCCGAAGCGCTCCAGGAGTTCGTCGGCCCGCTGGTGCACCTGCCGACGGGGCAGGTGGTAGAGCCGGCCGAACATCCGCAGGTTGCCGCGGCCGGTCAGCTTCTCGTCCACCGCGGCGAACTGCCCGGCCAGGCCGATCACCGAGCGCACCCGGTCGGCCTCGCGGACCACGTCCAGCCCGGCGATCCGGGCGTGCCCGGCGTCCGGGTCCATCAGGGTCGCGAGGATGTTCACCGCGGTGGTCTTGCCGGCGCCGTTGGGGCCGAGCACCCCGCAGACCGTCCCGGCCGGGACGGCGAGGTCGAGCCCTCGTAGGGCGTGGACCTCGCCGAAGTGCTTGTGCAGTCCTTCGGCGAGGATGATCGGGTCCGCCATGATCCCTCCACTGGGAAGTGCCGTGTGCGCGGGTCGCGCCGTACGCGGTCGTGGTGCGGTCGCGGCCGACCCGCGCCGGGGAGCCGTGCGCCGACGCCGGGTCAGCTCGCCGACAGCGGGAACTCCCGCAGGCCGCGAATGATGAAGGAGCCCCGCCGGCGCACCGGCCCGGCCTGCCGCAGCCCGGGCATCCGGGAGATGAGGGTCCGGTAGGCCACCTCGGCCTCGAACCTGGCCAGCGGCGCGCCCAGGCAGTAGTGGATGCCGGCCGAGAACGCCAGGGTGTCGTTGCGGCTGACCCGGGTGATGTCGAAGCGGGCGGGGTCGGGGAAGACCTGCGGGTCCCGGTTGGCCCCGGCGGCCACGATCGCCAGCTCGCTGTCGACGGGCAGCACGACACCGCCCAGCTCGACCGGCTCGTGGACGATCCGCCGGTAGGTCTGCACCGGCGGGTCGTGGCGCAGCGTCTCGTTGACCACGTTCTGGGCCAGTTCCGGGTCCTCGGCCACCATCCGCCACTGCTCGGGGTGGCGCAGCAGCGCCAGGATGCCGTTGCCGATCAGGTTGACGGTGGTCTCGGTGCCGGCCAGCGGCAGGAACATGCACAGCGGCAGCAGTTCGTCCATGCTCAGGCTGCCCTCGTCGACCAGCGGCAGCATCCGGCTGATCATGTCCTCGCGCGGCTCGACCCGGCGCTGCTCGACGATCCGGGTGAACAGCTCGGTCATCCCGGCGATGGCGGCGTCCACGCTGCGCGCCTTCTCGTAGGTGACCACACCGTCCAGCAGCGGGACGATCTCCCGGCTGAGGTGGTGGAAGTGCTCCCGGTCCTCCTCGGGGATGCCGACCAGGTCGCCGATCACCGCGGTCGGCAGGTGGTGGGCGAAGGCGGTCATCAGGTCGAACCGGTCGCCCTGGGCCAGGATGTCGTCGATCAGCCGGTGGC
Organism: Kitasatospora sp. NPDC091257; assembly: GCF_044757675.1. Classification (NCBI taxonomy): domain Bacteria; kingdom Bacillati; phylum Actinomycetota; class Actinomycetes; order Kitasatosporales; family Streptomycetaceae; genus Kitasatospora; species Kitasatospora sp. NPDC091257. The sequence continues at coordinate 472 of NZ_JBIVVI010000974.1, read as the reverse complement.
AGATCTCCTCGGCCCGGTCGCGCCAGCGCTCGACGACGCGCGGGTTGAGGGTGGGCATGGTCATCCGGCGCAGCCGGGTGTGGTGCGGCGGGTCGAGGCCGAGCATGGAGTTGTCGAAGTTCATGAACTCCGGCACCTTCTCGCCGTCGGCCTTGCGCACGCCGAAGCGCTTGTCCCGCAGCACCTGGTTGGCGAGTTCGTGGTCGGTGGTGACCCAGGTGCCCAGCGGGCTGCGGTAGACCCGGCCCCGCGCCCGGATCTCCTCGTACGCGGGGTAGGGGTTGTCCGGCGCGCTCAGCACCTTCGCGTAGGGATCGCCCTGGGCGGCGAGCTTGCGCACCAGGTCGTGGAAGAAGCGCATCTGCGCCCGGAGTTGCCGCTCACTCGACTCCATCGTCCCGTGCCCCTTCAGCCTCCGCGAATGGGGCCGAGCGTAGGCATGGCCGTCACAGGGCCGACACCCCTATCCGGG
>NZ_JBIVVI010000973.1:0-3536 GCF_044757675.1 Kitasatospora sp. NPDC091257 | reverse complement strand
GCTCACACCGACCCGCCGCCACACCCCTCCCCCACTCGGGAGTCCTCGGTGTTGTCGGGCCGGGCCGCTAGGGTCTGTGGGTCACGGGGCAGGCAGGGAAAGGGTTGGGGCACGTGGGGTTTGTGCGGGCAGCGGAGCTGCCGGGTGAGGTGGTGCACGCGGGGAGTCGGGACTTCCTGGTGCGGGAGGGGCTTCCGGCGACCGGGGCGTTCCTGGACTTCGAGGCCCTCGGGGACGGGGAGCTGACGGCGTTCCCGGCGGAGGCGGAGCGGCTGTTCGTCCTCGGGGAAACGGAGTACTGCACGCCGTTCGCCGCCGGCGGGAGCCTGGTGCTGCTGGACGGGGTGACCGGCGAGGTGTTCCTGGACAACGGTGGCCCGCGGCGCGACCTGCTGGCCTCCGGCGTGGCCGCGCTGGCGGGCCTGGTGCGCGAGGTGGACGCGGTGGCCGAGGGGGCCCGGCGGCCGGAGGCGCTGGACGGGCGGCGCGGGCCCACCGTGGTGGCCGAGGTGCTGGCGGGGGCCGAGCGGCGGATGCGGGAGATCGATCCCGGGCTGTTCGACGACGGGTCCGCGCCGCCCCCGCACTGGGGCACCGCGCTGCTGGTGCGGGCGTTGGGCTGGGGCGCGCTGCCGGGCGGGCCGGGCGGGCCCGCGTACGAGACGGCCCCGGAGCTGGTGGCGGAGCTGGCGGCGCTGACGGACCAGGACGGCGGCCCCGGCCGGGTGCACCGGTTCCGGCCCGAGGAGCTGCCCGCCGCTCTCGTACACGAGCCGACCCGGCGGCTGCTGACCGAGGTCGGCCTGCCGCTGGGCGGGGCGATGTTCGGGGTGTGCGAGGAACCGCTGGTCACCATGGGCGAGGCGTACCCGGAGTACTTCGACGGCGAGGAGGAACGGCCGTACCAGCGGGACTACCTCGCCCTCGGGGACTGGCCGACCGACCTCACGATCGCCCTGGACTGCGCCACCGGCCGGCTGGAGCTGCCGGACTGGTACGACGACGGCCACCCCGAGGCCTACCTGAACCGCGACCTGTCCGCCCTGCTCTACGCCCTCTGGACGTACGAGCGGCTGCGCGCCGAGTGGGACCGCTGGGAATACGGCCGGGCCCGGGGCACCTGGGCGGTGTTCGATCCGCAGGCGCTGCTGAGCGCGGTGGTGGACCGACTGGTGGAGACCGTCGACCCGGAGGCGTTCGCCTCGCCCGGCTGCTCCTGGCGACTGCTCGCCGAGGACGGGCACATGGGCGGCCTGCTCGGCTGAGCGCTTCGCCCGGCCAGGCTCTGGTGACGGGCGGTGGCCGGGGCGCCGGTGCACCGGCCCGCCGGTCGACACGCTGCGGGCGGCGGGAGGGGTGGCGCGCCGGTCGACGTGCTGCGGGAGGGGTGACGGGCCGGGCGTAGGCTGAGCCGATTCGATCACTTGAGAAGGCGTCGAAGGGAGCTGCGAGGGATGCGCAGCGATACGGGGGAGCTCTACCGCGCGTTCGCGGAGAGGGAGGCGCACGGCAACTCGCCGATCTACCAGGAGCTGGCCGAACGCGTCGCCGAGGACCGGCAGTTGTGTGCGCTGCTGGACGGGCTGCCCATCGCGAAGCGGCAGCCGAACCTGCTGTTCGGCGCGGTCCGGCACCTGGGCGGGCCGGTGACGGAGGGCTGGCCGGCCTTCCACGGCTGGACGGCGGAGCACTGGGCCGGGGTCTCGGCGACGATGCTGGAGCGGCGGACGCAGACCAACGAGGCGGGCCGCTGCGCCACCCTGCTGCCGCTGCTGGCCGCGCTGCCGCAGCCGCTCGCCCTGATCGAGGTCGGCGCCTCGGCCGGACTCTGCCTGTACCCGGACCGGTATCGGTACCGGTACCGGTACGTGGCCGGAGACGGGCGCAGGAGTGGGGGCGGGAGCGAGAGCGGCAGCGGCAGCCGGGCCGGTACCCCGGTCGCCGAGTTCGGCGCCGAGGCGAGCCCGGTGACGCTGGACTGCGCGGTGAGCGGTCCGGTGCCGTTCCCCGGATCCCTGCGGGAGCGGCTGCCCGAGGTGGTGTGGCGGGCCGGGATCGACCTCAATCCGCTGGATGTGCGGGCCGAGGAGGACGTGCGCTGGCTGGAGTCGCTGGTCTGGCCCGAGCAGACCCACCGGCTGGACCGGCTGCGCGGCGCCGCCCGGGTCGCCCGGGCCGAACCGCCGCTGCTGGTGCGCGGCGATCTCAACGCGACGGTGGGCGAGTTGGTGGTTCGGGCCCCGGCGGGGTCGACGCCGGTGGTGTTCCACAGCGCGGTGCTCGCGTACCTGTCGCCGGAGGAGCGGGAGGAGTTCGCGGCGACGATGCGTGAGCTGCCCGGGCACTGGATCTCCAACGAGGCGGTTTCCGTGCTGCCGACCGTCGCCCGACGCCTCCCCCGCCCGGCCCCGGTCGGCTCCGGACTGTTCGCGCTCGCGCTGGACGAGCGGCCGGTGGCCTTCACCGGGCCGCACGGGCAGTCCCTGGACTGGTTCGGCGAGGCGTGGCCCGGCGAGGCATAGAGGCAGGCGAGGTAGAGAGGCACAGGCGGCGCGCGGCGGTGTGCGGCGGTGTGCGGCAGCGGGTAAACCGGCGGGAGTCTCGGGCTTGAAGCTGCCGCAACGGCAGCCTCTACCGTCGTGACCAGGGCCGGAGAACCGGCCCCGGTCCACGCGAACGTGGGGACATGGAGAACGAGGGAGGCGGCCATGGCCTGGCCCATCGCCGAAGTGGCCCGGATGTCCGGCGTGACCGCCAGGACGCTGCGGCACTACGACGAGATCGGGCTGCTGCCCCCGGCCTGGATCGGCTCCAACGGCCACCGCTACTACGAGGAACGGCAGTTGCTCCAACTGCAACAGATCCTGGTACTGCGGGCACTGGGCGTGGGGCTGACCGAGATCGCCCGGATCCTGGGCGATCAGGTGGACGAGCTGGAGGCCCTGCGGGGCCACCGCCACCGGCTGGTCGCCGAGCGCGACCGGCTCGACGCCCTGGCCACCACTGTCTCCCGCACGATCGCCGACCTGGAACGCTCCCGGAAGGACGGCACGCCCATGACCATCAACCGACCCGAGAACCTGTTCGAGGGCATCCAGCCCGACGACGTCGACGCGAGCCTGCGCGACTTCCCCGAGCACGCCGAGGCGGCTCGGCGCGCGACCGCCGCGATGTCTCCGGCCGAGATCGAGGCCGGACAGCGCGAGCGGACCGCCCGCATGATCCACCTGGCGGAGCTGATGGCGGCCGGCCACCCGGCCGGCGCCGAGCCTGTACAGAGCAAGATCGACGAGGAGTACCAGCTGCTCCGCACCATCCGTTCGGTTCCGGCCGAGGAGTACCTGGCGATCGCCCGTTCCTGCACCGAGAACGAGCAGTGGAGCGCCGCGTACGAGGCCATCGCCCCGGGCCTGGCCGCGTACCAGCGTGCCGCCATGGAGGCGTACGCGGCGGCGCGGCTGTCCTGAGCCGGGTCGGGCCGGACCGACCCGGCCTGGCCCAACCCGGTCCGGTCCGGTCCGGGAGCCTTACGGGGG
>NZ_JBIVVI010000972.1:0-3545 GCF_044757675.1 Kitasatospora sp. NPDC091257 | reverse complement strand
CCCGGCCCCGGCCCCGGTCCCGGCCCCCGGGGCCGCGCACACCTCCGGGACCCGCCAGCCACTGTGGCCTCTCCCACCTGCGAATTCAACGAATTGTGACGCGAACACCTCCGCGTGCTGCGGGGGCGTTTCGTCTTCGTGTCCACATGCCCTGATCCCTGGTGCCACCTGTCGCTCGCACACAGACTGGCTTCTGCACGGTCGTGCAGCCACCCCTTGGATCGAGGAAGTTCCATCCGCATGCCCAGTTCCCCCAGACCCGGCGCTCCCCAGCCGCACCCGCCGCATCCGGTGGGGAGGTGCCGTCCGTGCTCCGGTACGTGACACGCAGGGCGGCGGGCTGGTTCCTGGTGATCGCCGTGGCCACCAACGCCACGTATTTCCTGGCCAGTTGGTTCCTCGACCCGCGTTCGAACTTCAAGGAGCTGCGCCCGGTCCGCACCGAGGAGCAGATCTCCCGGGCCCTGGCCCCCTACAACCTCGACCCGCACGAGCCGCTGCTCCACCGCTGGTGGGACTGGCTGACCGGGGTGGTCCTGCGCTTCGACTGGGGCCGCTCCCCCGTCGGGGTCCGGGTGAACGGGGAGATCGGCTACCGCTCCCTGGTCAGCGCCGAACTGGTGATCGGCGCGACGGTCCTGTCCGTCGTCGTCGGTGTCGCGCTCGCGGTCCACACCGCCTCGCGCCAGTACGGCTGGCGGGACCGGGCCGCCCAGGCCCTGTCCATGGCGCTCTTCAACGTCCCGGTGTCCATCGCCGCCCTCGCCCTGGTGCTGCTGGCCATCCGGCTGAACGAACAGGCGGGTTGGCACTTCCTGTACGTCGCGGGGGAGAACTCGCCCGACGTGGAAGGGTTCTGGGCGACGATCGGCGACCGGCTGCTGCACCTGATCCTGCCGACGCTGACGCTCACCCTGACGGGGTACGTGGGCTACCACCTCACCCAGCGCTCCCTGCTGCTGGACGTCATCGGCTCCGACTTCGTGCGCACCGCCCGGGCCACCGGGCTCACCCGCGCCCAGGCGATCCGCCGGCACGCCCTGCGCACCGCTCTGATCCCCACCGCCCAGTCCGTGGCCTTCAGCATCCCGGCCGTCTTCACCGGCGCGGTCCTCACGGAGACGATCTTCGGCTGGAACGGCATGGGCCAGTACTTCATCCAGACCATCAGCAAGAACGACGTGCACGGCACCGTGGCGACCGCCGCCTTCGCCGCCGCCCTGACCGCGGTCGGCGCGATCCTCGCGGACATCGCCACCGTTCTTCTCGACCCGAGGGTGCGGGTGAGCTGAGATGGGCACCCCTGTGAGTCCCGACGCGACCGCCGAAGGCGTCCCGGCCACCGACCCCGGGTCGGCCACCGGTCCGCTGCTCACCGAACAGGACGGGCGGGACGGGCGAGGCGTGCACGACCGGCACGACGGTCGCTACCTGGGACGGCGCCGCCTCTACCTGCGGCGCTTCCTGCGCAACCGGACCGCCGTCGCCGGCGTGGTGATCTTCCTGCTGCTCGTGCTGTTCAGCGCGCTCGGCAACCTGTTCACCCCGTACGGCTACGCGGACACCGACTTCTCGGCCCTGACCCAGTCCCCCGGCGCCGAGCACTGGTTCGGCACCAACCAGGGCGGCAACGACGTCTACGCCGCCGCCGTGCACGGCCTCCAGCGCTCGCTGGTGATCGCGGTGACCGTCTCCCTGCTGACCGTCGCCATCGCCGCGGTCGTCGGCGCGGGCGCCGCCTACTTCGGGGGCCGGGTGGAGAAGGCCACCCTCGCCCTCATCCACTTCCTGCTGATCGTGCCCTCCTTCCTGATCCTCGCCCTGGTCTCGCACCGGCTCGCCGGCGACTGGCGGGTCCTCGTCCTCGTCCTGACGGTGTTCGGCTGGATGTCCACCGCCCGGGTGGTCTGGTCGGTGTCGACGTCCCTGCGCGAACGCGACTACGTGCGCGCCGCGGAGTACATGGGCGTACGCCCCCTGCGCATCGTGGTGCGCCACATCATCCCCAACCTGGGCTCCCTGCTCATCGTCAACCTCACCCTGGGCGTGGTCTCCACCGTGCTCAGCGAGACCGCCCTGTCCTTCCTCGGCTTCGGCGTCCAGACCCCCGACGTGTCGCTGGGCACGATGCTCGCCGACGGCGCGGGCACCATCACCAGCGCCCCCTGGCTCTTCGCCTTCCCCGCCGGGCTGACCGTACTGCTCACCGTCTCGATGACCTTCGTCGGCGACGGTCTGCGCGACGCCCTCGACCCCACGTCCACCACCGGCGCGGCCGGAGGCCGACGATGACCCTCGCACCCGCCCACCGCACCGGGCCCACGGCCGGACCCACCGGCCTCACCGACCCCACTGGCCTCAGCGGCCTCAGCGGCCTCACCAGGCCCGCACCCGTCCTGTCCGTACGCGACCTGCGGGTCTCCTTTCCCTCCGAGGCCGGACCGGTGGAGGCCGTGCGCGGCGTCGACTTCGACCTCCTGCCCGGGCGCACCCTGGGCATCGTCGGCGAATCCGGCTCCGGCAAGTCCGCCACCGCCCTCGCCGTCATGGGCCTGCTGCCGCCCACCGCGCGGCTCGGCGGCCGGATCCTGCTGGGCGGCCGCGACCTGGCCGCCATGGACGACAAGGAACTCTCCCGGGTGCGCGGCAAGGACATCGGCATGGTCTTCCAGGACCCGATGTCCGCGCTCACGCCCATCTTCAGCGTCGGCCGGCTGCTCTCCGAGGCCCTGCGCGTGCACCGGGAGCTGTCCAGGAAGGACGCCTGGGAGCAGGCGGTGGAACTGCTCGACCTGGTCGGCATCCCCGACCCGCGCGAACGCGCCAAGGCGTTCCCGCACGAGTTCTCCGGCGGCATGCGCCAACGCGTCGTCATCGCGCTGGCCATCGCCAACAAACCCTCGGTGCTCATCGCCGACGAGCCCACCACGGCGCTCGACGTCACCGTCCAGGCCCAGATCCTCGACGTGCTGCGCCTGGCCCAGCGCGAGACCGGTGCCGGTCTCGTCCTGATCACCCACGACCTGGGCGTGGTGGCCGGCCACGCCGACGACGTCGCCGTCATGTACGCCGGACGGATCGTCGAGCACGCGAGCGTCGACGAGCTCTTCCGCCGTCCGACGATGCCCTACACCGCCCGAGTGCTGGCCAGCGTCCCGACCGTGGACGGCGGTGTCCAACGGCCCCTGGTCCCGGTCGGCGGAGAGCCGCCGTCCCTGGTCGGCCTGCCCGGCGGCTGCCCCTTCGCGCCCCGCTGCGCGGTGGCCCTGGACGTGTGCCGGACCACCGAACCGGACCTGACCGCGCCGGACTCGACCGCGCCGGTCCTGACCACGCCGGACTCGACCGCACCGGTCCTGACCACGCCGAACCTGACCGCACCGGCCGGGCAGCCCGGGCGCGCCGCCTGCCACCGCGCGCAGGAGATCGCCGACGGAAGCCTCGACCCGGTCGGGGCGGCCGCCCCCGTGCCACCGGCCGCGTCCGGGGAGCGGACGGCCGGCGACGTGGTCCTGCGCGTCGAGGACCTGGTCAAGACCTTCCCC
>NZ_JBIVVI010000971.1:0-3548 GCF_044757675.1 Kitasatospora sp. NPDC091257 | reverse complement strand
AGCGCGCCCCCGCCCTCCCTACCCCTCCCGACCAGTAGGAGCGGAACCCCATGCACTCGGCACCACCGCAGACCGCCCAGAGCTGGGTCCGGCCGATTCCCGGCCGGACCGAGCCCGGCGCCCTCCGGCTCTTCTGCTTCCCGTACGCCGGGGCAGGCGCCTCGGTCTTCCGGGGGTGGGGCGCCGGACTCCCGGAAGGAGTGGAGGCATACGCCGTGCAGCTGCCGGGCCGCGAGGACCGGTTCTTCGACCGGCCGATCGCGGACCTGGAAGAGCTGCTGGACGTCCTCCTCCCCGCCCTGCTCCCGTACCTGGACCGGCCGTTCGCCTTCTTCGGGCACAGCATGGGCGCCATCGTCAGCTGGGAGCTCGCCCGCAGACTGCAGCGTGAGCAGGGACTGGAGCCGGTCCGGATCACGGTGTCCGGCTGCCGCGCGCTACCGGCCCACGAATCCAGGAAGCCGAGCGAACTCGACCTCTCCGACGAGGAGCTGATCAACGAGCTCCGCCGTCTCAACGGCACGCCGGAGACCTTGCTGCAGAACCCGGACTTCGCCGCCTTCATCCTGCCGACCTTCCGGGCCGACCTCTCGCTGTTCGCCGGCTACGTCTACCGGCCGGGCGAGCTGCTCACCTGCCCCGTCTCGGCCTTCGGCGGCGACGCGGACCCCAGGGTCGCCGAGGAGCACCTCCAGGGCTGGGCCGAGCTGACCACCGGCCGGACCGAGGTGGAGGTCTTCCCCGGCGGCCACCTCTTCCTCAACGACGAGCGGGAGGCCGTGCTCCGGAGCGTGTCCCGGGCGCTCCCGGCCGTCGGCCACTGACCAGTACTTCTTTTCGAACCCAGGGGGCTCGCGTGGAGACAGTGTGGAATGTCGTCCAGGCTCAGGCGGAGCGGACGCCCGAGGCCGTGGCCGCGCGGACGGCACGCACCTACACCTACCGTGACGTCGCCGCGCTGGCCGGAGACCTCGGCGAGCGGATAGCGGCGAAGGTCCGGCCGGGCTCCGTCGTCGCGCTCGACGCGTCCAGCCGGTTCAGCGGGGCCGTCGGCATCCTCGCCGCGAACGCCGCGGGCTGCGCCGTGCTGCCGCTCGACCGGCAGAGCCCGCCGGCCAGGCGGGCCCGGGTCCTCGACGACGCCCGCCCCGCCCTGCTGCTGCGCGAGCTGGCCGAGGGCGAGTTCACCCTGGAGGGGAACGGACTTCCGTCGCCGCCGAGGGAACCGGACCTGGGTGAGATCGCCTACATCCTGTACACCTCCGGCTCGACCGGGCAGCCCAAAGGCGTGATGGTGGGCCACCAGGCCCTGATCGACCGCCTCGCCGGCCTGGCCGAGCGGCCGGGGCTGGCGGCCGGCGAGAGCGTGCTGGCGATGGCCGCGCTGTCCTTCGACATCTCGCTGGTGGAACTGCTCCTTCCGCTGACCGTGGGGGCCTCCTTCACGGTGGTCCCGGAGGAGACCAGGGCGGATCCGCTCGCCTTCGCGGAGCTGGTGGCGGGGGCCGCGCCGGACGTCGTCCAGGCCACCCCCAGCTTCTGGCGGATGCTGACGGCCTCCGCCTGGAAGGGTGCGCCCGGCAGCCGACTGTGGACCGGCGGAGAGACACTCACCCCGAGCCTCGCCCGGGAGCTGCTGCCGCGGTGCGGTGAACTCTGGAACGTGTACGGCCCGACTGAGGGAGTCCTCTGGGCCACGGCGGCGCGGGTGGACTCCGCCGAGCGGATCTCGCTCGGCGAGCCGGTGGCCGGGGTGGGCCTCCTCACCGACGAGAGCGGTGAACTCCTGCTCTACGGGGAGGGGCTGGCGCACGGCTACCTCAACCGGGAGGAGCTGACGGCTGAGCGTTTCCTGCATGGCGACACCCCCGACGGCCGCCGCCGCGTCTACCGCACCGGGGACCGGGTCGCACGGGGACCGGACGGCGCACTGACGTTCCTCGGCCGCCTGGACAGCCAGGTCAAGCTGCGCGGACACCGGATCGAGCTGGGCGAGGTGGAGGCCGTCCTGGAGGAGCACCCGGAGGTCTCGCAGGCCGTCGTGCTGGTCCAGGACGCCGACCGGCCCGACACCGCGGCGCTGGTGGCCTTCGTGGTACAGCGCGCCGAGGCGGACCTCCAGGGCTGGTTGAAGGACCGGCTGCCGTCGAGCCACCACCCCGCCAGGATCACTGCCCTGTCCGCGCTGCCCCGCACCACCACAGGAAAGGTGGACCGGATCGGGCTGGCGGCCGGCCCGGCCGCCGGCGACCGGGCGGTGCAGGCCGCCGAATCGCCCGCCGCGGCGCCCCCGGGGGACGTCCGGGCACTCGTGGCCGAGGCGTGGCGGCAGACGCTCGCCGCGGACTCCGTCGACGAGAACACCAACTTCTTCGACGCCGGCGGGAATTCGGTCCTCCTGACGGTGCTCCAGAAGCGGCTCACCGACGGCCTCGACATCCGGGTGCCGATCAAGGAGATCTTCCGGCACCCGACCGTCGCCTCGCTGACCGACCACATCCTCCGTACGGAGATGCCCAATTGAACCTCTACTGCATTCCTTACGCCGGGTGCTCGGCACGCGTCTACGACCCGTGGCAGCGGCACCTGCCGGACCGCGTCACCGTCGTGCCGCTGGAGCTCCCCGGCCGGGGCTCACGCTGCGTGGAGGAGCCGATCGACGAACTGGCAGCCCTGCTCGCGGACCTGTACCAGCAGCTCGACCCGGCCTCGCCGTACGTGCTGTTCGGCCACAGCTACGGTGCCGTGATCGCCTTCGAGCTGACCAAGTTGCTCCGCTCCAAGGGCGCTCCGGAGCCGTCGGCGCTGCTGGTCTCGGCCAGCCGCGCACCCCGGCTGCCGGCCGCCGACGCGGACAGCCACCGACTCTCCGACGCCGAACTCATCGAGCGACTGGCCGCGTTGGGCGGGACTCCGAAGGAGCTGCTGGAGAACGAGGAGCTGATGGAGATCTACCTCCCCGTCATCCGCGCCGACTACCGGATCCTCGGCGAGTACGGCACCGGCACCCCGGGTACGGTCGGCTGCCCGGTGGTGGCGTTCTACGGGGACACGGACGACGAGGCGGACCTGTCCTCGGTCGAGGCGTGGGCGGACTACACGGACGGTCCCTTCCGAGCAGAGGAAATCCGCGGCGACCACTTCTTCCTGCACTCCGCCGAGCGTCAGCTCGTGGCCGCCGTCGAGGCGATCTGTACGAAGGGGGAGCCGTGTTGAGCCCGGCCGTCGCACCGGTGACCCCCGGCCAGTCGTCGGTCGCCCCGCCGCGCCGGGTCGACCAGAACCCGGAGAGTACCAAGTGACCGTGACACGGGCCCCACGCTGCCCCTACCGCGACGACGACCGTCCGGCGGCCGACCCCTGCGCGGACTACCTCCCGCTGCGGGAGGAGGAGCCGGTCCGCTGGGACGAGGACCTGGAGGTGTGGATCGTCTCCGGGTTCCGCGAGACGACGGCCCTGCTGCGGCACCCCGCACTGTCGGCTGCCTGGCCGCAGCGGGGCACCACCACCCTGCACCGGGAGGGAGATGTCAGGAGTGAGATGTGCG
>NZ_JBIVVI010000970.1:0-3554 GCF_044757675.1 Kitasatospora sp. NPDC091257 | reverse complement strand
ACGCCAACACCAGGCCCGGACCAGCCACTACAAACGACGAGGCCACAGCCCAAGAGCTGAAGCCTCGCCACAGTAAGCACCGTTGCAGTACTAGATCCGCGCCTTCCGCACCGAGTGCCACACCGCCCCGGACAGCGCCAACGTCGACCGCGGGACCGACAGGTGCTCGTGCTCCCGGTACAGCCGCCAGTTGTGCTCCAGCAGCGCCAGCTTGTTCGAGGACAGCGACCCCACCCGGCCGGCCCTGTAGACCGCCAGCGGTTCCTTCAGGCCGCGGGCGGCGTGCCCGTCCCTCATGATCGACAGCCATAGAGCGTAGTCCTGCCGCTTCGGCATGTCCGGCATCAGCCGCGTGCCCAGCACCGTCCGGTCGTACATGGCGGTCAGGGTCCCGATGTGGTCCTGCACCAGCATGTCGCGGTACGTCACCCGCTCCCGTGCCACGACCACCCGACCGTTCGGGACGAAGTCGGCGGCCTCGCCCGTGTGGTCGCCAGCGACCTTGTAATAGGAGGTGAACGTCAGTGGAGCATCGCCCCCGGCGGCGAATGCGAGCTGCCGCTCCACCTTGCCGGGCAGCCACATGTCGTCGCTGTCCAGGAACGCCAGGTACTTCCCCCGCGCCCGTTCCAGGGCGAGGTTGCGGGCCTTGGCCGCGCCGCCCTGCTCGGGCGCCGCCTGCGGGCGCACCCGCTCGTCCCGGCGGGCCAGGTCCCGCAGCAGGTCCATGGAGCCGTCGGTGGACGAGTCGTCGGTGACCAGCAGCTCCACGTCTGCGTGGGTCTGCGCGAGCACGGAGCGCACCGACGCGCCGAGAGTGGCGGCCGAGTTGTGCACCGGCATCACCACAGAAACCAGCGGCACGGCGTGCTCCTCACCCGGGTTGGAGTCGTCATGGATGTTGTTGTCGCCGGTCAGGGCTACGTGGGGCTGCCACTCGCCGTGCGCGCCGCCGAGGTGGGCCACCGTGTCGTCGGCTACGACGTGGACCAGCACCGTATCAAGCAGCTCACCGCCAGTGAGTCCTACGTGGAGGACGTGGCCTCCTCACGGCTGCGCGCGGTGCTGGACTCCGGGGCCTATTCCGCGACCGACGACGCCTGCGCGTTGGCCGGCTTCGACATCGCGGTGATCACCGTGCCAACTCCTCTGCGGGACGGTGTACCCGACCTGTCCTATGTCGAGTCCTGCGCCTGGATGCTGGGCGAGTCCCTTCGCCCTGGCGCGACGGTGGCCCTGGAGTCACCGACCGCCGCGGCCCGCCCGGCGCTGCTCGCCATGGGCTGCTTCCCACTCCGAGGAGGAGTGGTAGGCGACGAGCGAGCAGACCTGGGCATCGACGCCGATCCGGCGCAGGTACCGGGCGCCGTCGATCATGTGCTGGCCGGTGTCGACCGCCGAGGGCGAGTACCCGACATCGTGGAGGATTGCGGCGACGCGCATCACCTTCCCGTCGGTCCCGAGCACCGGGGCGAGGACCCGGGCCTGCTCGAAGACGCGGCAGGAGTGCGCCCAGAGTGGGAGGGGTGTCCGCGAGCAGCGATTCGGCGGTCCGGTACGCGAGGCTCAGGTCCATCGCCCAAGGCCAGGTGACCTGGTACGAGGGTCATGACCGGTGTCGCGAGCCGGTTGACGCCGCAGGACTCGTCCTGCAGGGCCCAGGACTTCTGCGCAACCCACGCGGGTGACAGCCCGCTGCGCTGAGAGCCCACGGAAGGGGGATCCCGCCGAATCAGGCAGGCAGGTGCCACCCCAATCCACATGCCAGGTCAGCGGGCGACCGTCCGTGGAAGTTCGGTACGTCGTCCGAGGCTTCCAGCCGCGTCACCCGACCGGACCGGATCCTCCGCGAACACGGCGTTTTCCACCGGAATCCCGGCAGGGCCAGGCCAGTGACCCACCTGGCGGGCCAGGCCGGCGGTGCCGTCGAGGACGCCCTCGCCGTCCTTGCCGCCCGTGCCGGTGTGGACCCGGCCGGCCGTCTACTCCAACGCCTCGCCGCCGCACCCACCCCCGCGGCCACCGACCGCGCCGTGCTCCGGCAGTCCGCCGCCCGCCTCGCCGAACCCTAACCGCCCCAGCGGTGGCCCGTCAGCGCCCGGGCGCGCTTCCAGGGCAAGGGGATCCGCCTGTAGGCGCCGTGGAGCACCCCGGGCTGCCCGCCACCGGAGAACCACCTGCGACATGTGCCGGAGACCCGTCCCGCAGCTGCGCACGGACCCCGGGGTACGCCTGCTGAACACCATGGGCGCCGAGCAGCGCCGCCCACGGCACCTGGGCGGAGTGCCTTCGGGAGATCCTCGGGCGACGCCGGCCTGACGGCTCCGGGCAGTGCGCCGACCTCGCCGAAGCCCTCGCCACCGGCCGAGCTCCTGATCGGGGATCAGGCCTCCGGCTGCGAAGACGGACGGCCGCGGCCACCCGACCGGGCCGGGGAACTCCACAGCACGTCGGCACGGAGCGTGCTGCGGGGGCGGGATCCTCGTGGTGGGAGGCCTTCGCGGCGGGTTGCCCTCCAGGGGGGAGGCAAGCACGCCTTCCGTCTGATGGAAGCGTCTCGGGAGGACGTAGCGCTCGTCGGACGTCCGCTCCCGTTGTCGGCCTGTCACTCGAAGCGGCGATTTCCGCGCGGCGACGCCACGCGTGCGCCCGACCGATGGCCGGGCCGACGGGCGGCCGACCGGCACGGCCAGAACGACGGAGGAGTTCCCCGGACCGGTCGGGGACGGTTCACCCGATGGGATGACCGCGGACCGGCCCGGGCGGCTGCGACCGGTATACGTGACGTGATCCACCGTTCGGAGCGACCACCTGCGAGGGGCCCATGACCGATACGGCCGACACGTCGTCGAGGACGGCCGGCGAGACGCTGCCGACCGCCTACGCCCCCCGGGTGGCCCTGATCCGGGGCGCCATGGAAGCCGGGGACACGGTCCTCGCGGCCCGCCTGGCCGAGGAGCTCCACCAGCACGTCGCCCTGGAGCGCGGTGCCCTGCATCCCGAGGCGCTGCGCGCGCAGGAGGTGCGCGCGTACGTCGCGGCGGTCGGCGGCGACCCCCGGCGGGCGGCCGAACTGTTCACCGTGGCCGCCACGGCGTGGGCCGGCCTGGGCGCGCCGGAGCAGTGGGCGGCGTCGCGCAACGCGGAGGTCTGCCGTCGTCGGGTGGAGTCGGCGGCGTCCGCCCCCTCGGCGGTCCCCGTCGCCCGGCGCCCGCCCGGTTGCCCGTCCCCGGCCCGGGCGTTCGGACGCGGCACCGTCGTGGCGGTCGTCCTGGCGACGGCACTGCTCTCGGGGGCGGCGGACGCCGGCCCGCGGGCCTACCTCGGGACGGGCCCGCGGCCGGTACCCGACGACCAGCCGGTCGCCCCCGCCGTCCTGGGAGCCCTGGAGCGCTCCGCCCCGTCGGCCTCCCTGGCGCCGGGCCCCGTGCCGCCGCCCCCGCCGGATCCCGCGGGCGCGGAGCCCGTCCCCGCGCCGGACGCCGGGCCCGCGGGCGAACAGCAGGACCCGGCCGCAGACCCGGACGGAGGCGGGCCCCGGGCGGGGCGCACAC
>NZ_JBIVVI010000969.1:0-3555 GCF_044757675.1 Kitasatospora sp. NPDC091257 | reverse complement strand
GGCCGGACCACGATCCAGGGGGGACGGCACATGAACGCCAGCCAGGGAGAGCGGGCGAAGCCCGCCGGGCCGGATCTGCGGAGCGTCCAGGAGGCCGTCGCGCGGGCGCTCGGGGAGCACCTGCCCGGCGGAGTGCGCAGCGGTGAACTGGACCGCGATGGGCGGGCGTTGCGCTGGGTGGAGGCCGGTCGGGGCGGTGTCGCACCGATGGTCCTGATCGCGGGTTGCGGCACCACGGCGCTCGGCTGGTCGGCCGTCCTGCCCGAACTCGCCGGGTACGGGCGGGTCGTGGCGTACGACCGGGCGGGGCTGGGCGCCAGCGAGCCCGGTCGGGCCGCCGCCCCGACGCTGGACGGCCAGATCGCCGACCTGGCCGCCCTCGTTCAGCACCTGGAAGCCGGACCGGCGCTCCTGATCGGGCACAGCTGGGGCGGCCAGCTGGCCTAACTCCTCGCCTGGCAGCGGCCGGAGCTGGTGGCCGGGCTGGTCCTGGTGGACCCGGCGCACGAGGAGTTCCAGCCATGGTCCATCCGGGCCGCCGAGGCGGTGCTGAACCGGCTGTGGCTGTACCGGGCTGGATCGGCGCCGACGGCGTCGGCACCGGCGTCCCTCGATGCGGAGGTGCCGCTCGATCGGGCGACGCCGCTCGATCCGGCGACGTCGCTCGACCGGGCCGAGGCGGCCGTGATCGCGCACCGGCACCAGCGGCGGGCCGTCCTCGCCGAGCAGCGGCTGACCTCCGTCGCCGTTCCGGAGATCCGGCGACGCCGCTCCACCGCGCGACCGTTCGAGATGCCGGTGACGGTCCTGAGCGCGACCCGGGGACTGCCCGGTGCGATGCGCGTCCGCTGGACCGCCCTGCAGGCGGGCATCGCGAGGAACGCCGTCCGGGGAACCCACAGCACGGTCCACGGTGCCGGTCACGCCATTCAGGCCGACCGGCCCCGGGCGGTCGTCGCGGCCGTCCGAGAGGTTTCGGATCACGCCCGATACTTCCTTATGGACTGATGATTCGTGCTCAATTCCTGTCCGGACCTGATCAACTGAGCCTGTAACCCGCTCTGGCACACTGTGTGCCGATGACCCGTCGGGGCGGGGCACGGAACACGGGGGGAGCAGGGGTATGAGCGGGGCGGGCACCGTGCTCGGCGGGCGGTACGAGCTGGTCGAGAAGATCGGCGGCGGCGCGATGGGTTCGGTCTGGAGGGCCGAGGACACCGTGCTGGCACGCCGGGTCGCGGTCAAGATCCTGCGCTCGGAGCTGCTGGAGGACGACACCTCCGCCCAGCGCTTCCGCCGCGAGGCCCAGCTCGTCGCCGCGGTCGACCACCCCGGCGTGGTGGGCGTCCACGACTACGGCGAGAGCGGCGGGGACGGCGAGGAACGCTGCGCCTACATCGTCATGGAGCTGATCGACGGCCGTCCGCTGGACAGGGTGCTCAAGGACACCGGCCGGATGAGCGTCGAGCGCACCCTCGACCTGGTGGCCGGCGCCCTGGACGCGCTGCACGCCGCGCACCGGCGGGAGATCGTGCACCGGGACATCAAGCCGTCCAACCTGATGGTGCGGGTCGACGGGCGGGTGGCCATCACCGACTTCGGCATCGCTCGGGCGCTCGCCAGCACCAAGCTGACCGCCCCGTTCGCGATCATCGGCACCGCGCTCTACATGTCCCCCGAGCAGGCCGAGGGCGCGAACCTCGGACCGGCCACCGACCTCTACTCGATCGGCGTGGTCTGCTACGAGCTGCTGGTCGGCGCGCCGCCGTACTCCGGTGACGGGCCGCTCCAGATCGCGCTCAAGCACGTCAACCAGCCGGTGCCGGAACTGCCGGACACCTTCCCGGTGTCGGTGCGGGCGCTGGTGGCCAGGGCGCTCGCCAAGAAGCCCGAGGAACGGTACGCGGACGCCGCCGCGATGGCGGCGGCGGCCCGAGCGGCTCGTGCGGCACTCGTGAGGGACGGCGGCGCGGGCGGCGCGCAGGCACCCGGGAAGGCAGGCCCCGAGGGCAGCGGGACCATCCCGCTCGGGGCCGGCGCGGGCTCGGCGGACAAGAACGGTGCGGCGGCCGATGGCGGTGCGGGGGCCAAGGGCGGTGCGGCGGACAAGGGCGGTGCTGTCGAACTGATCAAGGGCGGCGCCGGGGCGGACCCGGCCGAGGCGGGGGCCGTGGTGGTCCCCGCCGTGGGCGGCGCCCCGGCGGCGGACGAGGTCGCGAAGGTGGAGCCGCAGGCTCCCACCGAGCCCGGCCGCAAGCGGTCGCGGCGCGCCCTGCTGGTGCCCATCGTCATCCCCGTCGTCATCTCGATGGGCACGGCGACCGTGCTGCTGGTCGACCGCGGGGCGGGCGGCTCCGACGCGGCCCTGACACCCGGCGCCCAGCCGACCGTGGTGGTCACCGTGCCGGCGAACCCGGGCACCGCCACCGCGGCGCCCGCGACCACCACCGCGCCGGTCACCTCGGCGCCGACCGACACTCCGGCAGCCACCCCGGGCCCCGACCAGTCGGCTCCCGCCGCCGGCCAGGGCCAGCCGCAGGCCCCGGTGCCCCCGGTGCCGGCCGCCGGACAGGGCGGCAGCGGCGGTGCGGGCGGTTCGAGCGGTGCGGGCGGCGGCCGGAGCGGTGGTACGGGCGCGGGTACGGGTACGGCTGCGGGCGGATCACCGGCCGATCAGGCGAACAAGCCCGGAGGTGGCAACCCGCCCAACCCGCCCGCCGACCAGAACCCGCAGCCCCCGGCCCAGACCACGAGCGGCACCGGCAACACCTCGTCAGGTGCGAACAGGCCGCCGTCCTGCGGCGGCAACAGCTGGAGCACCATCGTCAGCGTGAAGGACGGCCGCGCGATCGGGATGCGCGACGACAACCTGAGCGGGGACAACCCGATCCTGGTCGGCGGTCACTCGCAGTACGGCTGGGTGCGCTCGACCAATCCCGGCGCGTGGATCCTCTTCAACGCCTGCAACAACGGCGGCCCGCAGCTGGTCCAGACGATGGACGGGAAGGTCGTGCTGAGCAACGGGTTCAGCTTCCTCACCAACTGGACGGTCCGCAGCGGAAGTTCGGCCGGCTCGTACACGCTCGGCGACTACCAGAACCAGGTCTGCATGACCAACAACGGCCCCGGCAGCGCGGTCACCATGGTCGCCTGCACCGCCGGCAACGCCGCCCAGGAGTGGCGGCTCCAGTGACGGCCCCGGCCGACCCGGGCCGGTAGCAGCCTCCCTTCCGGCGGGCAAGGGGGGCAGGCGGCGGAACCTCGCCACCCGGGTGTCAAGGGACTGTATGGAATCTTCTACACACATGTAAAAGTCGATCGACGGTCGGCCTGCCAGGTGCTCCGGGCCGGCGTTCGGTGAGCGAGTGCCCGTAGGTGCAGGCGATCGGCCGTCGCTCTGCTCGAAGCCCTTGGCGGGATGCGGTGAATTGCCCCGATTCATCTGCCGATTGGACGCTCTTTACCCAATGGCGGGACCTGGCCAATCAATGAAGCAGACCTGTCAATTCATCTGCTGGATTGTCATGCTTCTGGTCACCCCCTGGCGGTAGCCCC
>NZ_JBIVVI010000968.1:0-3557 GCF_044757675.1 Kitasatospora sp. NPDC091257 | reverse complement strand
CCCGGGCCTCGGGCCGGGGGCCGGGCCCGCCCTCCGGCCGGTTCCCCGGGTGGTTCCCGGCCGGATGGTGGCCGGTTGCCGTCCGGCACGCGGACTGTGCCCCCAGGTGCTGCTGGGGCATGAAAGGATTCAGGCACAAGGCACGCCCGGGGCGGGCCCCGGCGGTGCCGAGGTCCGGTCCGCTGATGAAGGAGCTCCGTTGGGTACGTTGCGCTGGCTGACGGCGGGGGAGTCGCACGGCCCCGCACTCGTCGCGACGCTGGAAGGCCTGCCCGCCGGTGTACCGGTCACCACCGATGTGGTGGCCGACGCGCTGGCGCGCCGCCGGCTCGGTTACGGCCGCGGGGCGCGGATGAAGTTCGAGCAGGACGAGGTGACCTTCCTCGGCGGCGTCCGGCACGGTCTGACCATGGGCAGCCCGGTCGCGGTCATGGTCGGCAACACCGAGTGGCCGAAGTGGGAGCAGGTCATGTCGGCCGACCCGGTCGACCCCGAGGTGCTGGCGGGCCTGGCCCGCAACGAGGCGCTCACCCGCCCCCGGCCCGGCCACGCCGACCTGGCCGGCATGCAGAAGTACTCGATCGACGAGGCCCGGCCGATCCTGGAGCGCGCCAGCGCCCGGGAGACGGCCGCCCGGGTCGCGCTGGGCGCCGTCGCCCGCGCGTACCTCCGCGAGGTGGCCGGCATCGAGATCGTCAGCCACGTGGTCGAGCTGGCCGCCGCCAAGGCGCCGGCCGGTGTGATGCCGCTGCCCTCGGACGAGGCGCGACTGGACGCCGACCCGGTGCGCTGCCTGGACGCCGACGCCTCGAAGGCGATGGTCGCCGAGATCGACCAGGCCCACAAGGACGGCGACACCCTGGGCGGCGTGGTCGAGGTGCTGGCGTACGGCGTGCCGGTGGGCCTCGGCTCGCACGTGCACTGGGACCGCCGGCTGGACGCGCGGCTGGCCGCCGCGCTGATGGGCATCCAGGCGATCAAGGGCGTCGAGGTCGGCGACGGCTTCGAGCTGGCCCGGGTGCCGGGCTCCAAGGCGCACGACGAGATCGTCCCGACCGCCGAGGGCGTCAAGCGCACCTCCGGCCGCTCCGGCGGCACCGAGGGCGGCCTGTCCACCGGTGAGGTGCTGCGGGTGCGCGCCGCGATGAAGCCGATCGCCACCGTGCCGCGGGCGCTCCAGACCCTGGACGTGCGCACCGGTGAGCCGGCCAAGGCGCACCACCAGCGCTCGGACGTCTGCGCGGTGCCGGCCGCGGGCATCGTCGCCGAGGCGATGGTCGCGCTGGTGCTGGCGGACGCGGTGAACGAGAAGTTCGGCGGCGACAACGTCTCCGAGACCCGCCGCAACGTGCAGAGCTACCTCGACAACCTGATCATCCGATGACCAGTCCCGTTGTGGTGCTGGTCGGCCCGCCCGGCAGTGGCAAGTCCACCGTCGGGCGGGTCCTGGCCGAGCGCCTGGGCGTGGGCTTCCGGGACACCGACGCCGACATCGAGGCGACCGTCGGCAAGCCGATCCCGGACATCTTCGTCGACGAGGGCGAGCCGCACTTCCGCGCGCTGGAGGCGGCGGCCGTGCGCGCGGCGGCCGAGGGGCACGACGGGGTCCTGGCGCTCGGCGGCGGCGCGGTGCTGGCCGAGGCCACCCGCGCGCTGCTGCACGAGCTGCCGGTGGTCCTCCTGGAGGTCCCGCTCGCCGACGCCGTCAAGCGGGTCGGCCTGGACGCCCCGCGCCCGCTGCTGGCCGTCAATCCGCGGGCCCGCTGGCGCGAGCTGATGGAGGCCCGCCGCCCCCTCTACCTGGAGGTGGCCACCGCCGTGGTCGACACCGCCGGGCGCAGCCCGGAGCAGGTCGCGGACGCCGTACTGGAAGCACTGGAGCTGAAGACCCCCCATGACTGACACCACCGTCAGGATCCACGTCGGCGGCAGCGCCGGCCACGACCCGTACGACGTGCTGATCGGGCACCAGCTGCTCGGTGAGCTGGCGCCGCTGATCGGTGCCCGGGCCAAGCGGGTCGCGATCATCCACCCGGAGGCGCTGGCCGCCACCGCCGACGCGATCCGCGACGACCTGGTCGGCGAGGGCTACGAGGCCATCGCGCTGCAGGTGCCCAACGCCGAGGAAGCCAAGAGCGTCGAGGTCGCCGCGTACTGCTGGTCGGTGCTCGGGCAGACCGGCTTCACCCGCAGCGACGTCGTCGTCGGCCTCGGCGGCGGCGCCACCACGGACCTGGCCGGCTTCGTCGCCGCCACCTGGCTGCGCGGGGTGCGCTGGATCTCCATGCCCACCACGCTGCTCGGCATGGTCGACGCGGCCGTCGGCGGCAAGACCGGCATCAACATCGCCGAGGGCAAGAACATGGTCGGCGCCTTCCACCCGCCGGTGGGCGTGCTGGCCGACCTCGGCACCCTGGAGACCGTGCCCAAGCACGACTACGTCTCCGGCCTGGCCGAGGTCATCAAGTGCGGCTTCATCGCCGACCCGGCCATCCTCGACCTGATCGAGGCCGACCCGGAGGGCGCGAGGACGCCGGCCGGGCCGCACACCGTCGAGCTGATCCGCCGGGCCATCCAGGTCAAGGCCGACGTGGTCTCCGGGGACCTCAAGGAGTCCGGCCGCCGCGAGATCCTCAACTACGGCCACACCCTCGGTCACGCCATCGAGCGCAACGAGCGGTACAAGTGGCGGCACGGCGCCGCGATCTCCATCGGCATGGTCTTCGCCGCCGAACTCGGCCGCCTGGCCGGGCGGTTGGACGACGAGACGGCCGACCGGCACCGCACCGTGCTGGCCTCGGTCGGCCTGCCGCTGAGCTACCGGGCGGACGCCTGGCCGAAGCTGCTGGACGCGATGAAGATCGACAAGAAGTCGCGCGGCGACCTGATCCGCTTCATCGTGCTGGACGGCCTGGGCAAGACCTCGGTGCTGGAGGGCCCCGACCCGTCGCTGCTGGTCGCCGCGTACGCGGAGGTCTCGGCGTGACCAGGGTGATGGTGCTCAACGGCCCCAACCTGGGCCGGCTGGGCAGCCGGGAGCCGGACGTCTACGGCGCCACCTCGTACGCCGGACTGGTCGAGCGGTGCACCGCGCTGGGCAAGGAGTTCGGCTTCGAGGTCGAGGTGCACGAGACCAACTCCGAGCAGCAGATGGTGGAGTGGCTGCACGAGGCGGCCGACGGGCAGGTGCCGGTGGTGATCAACCCCGGCGCGTTCACCCACTACTCGTACGCGATGCGGGACGCCGCGGCCCAGCGCACCGCGCCGCTGATCGAGGTGCACATCTCCAACCCGTACGCCCGGGAGACCTTCCGGCACACCTCGGTGATCGCCGCGGTGGCCTCCGGCACCATCGCCGGCTTCGGGCTCGGCTCCTACGAGCTGGCGCTGCGCGCGCTGGCCGAGCGGCTCACCACCCGCTGAGGGTACGGGCGGTGGCCCGGCGGCGGACTGTGCCCGCCGCCGGGCCGCCGTGTAGTGTCCCCGCTGAGAGGTGTCGGGAGGTGCCGTGACGCAGTACGCCGGAGGTGGGCAGGTCCCGCCGCGTCCCGTCGCTC
>NZ_JBIVVI010000967.1:0-3557 GCF_044757675.1 Kitasatospora sp. NPDC091257 | reverse complement strand
GTGGGGGGATTCATAGTTACCGGTCTAGTGGTGTAGACCAGCTGCCTGGAGCTTGGCCTAGACCAATGGGCCTGTCAACGGCTGTTCGACCGATCTCGACCACCCGTTATCAAGCCGACACCGCACATCGTTCATCGCGTGATGAGGTATTCGTTCCGTAGCCATACATGCAACGATGTGAGCCGTTAACGATGTGGCGGGGTCGCTGAAGGCCTCGCGAGAAGCGGGAGAACAGGTCCGATGAGCAGCGACGGGGGATCCACCGCCCAGGTCAACGACCCCGAGGTGAACAACCTCCCGACGCAGGCCGGCACCGACCCGACCGCGCGCGTCCCCAAGTACTACGGCCTGAAGCGGCACCTGCTGCAGCTCACCGAGACCCAGCCCGCCGGCACCCCGGTGCCGCCCGAGCGCGCGCTGGCCGCCCAGTTCGACACCTCGCGCACCACCGTGCGCCAGGCCCTCCAGGAGCTGGTCGTCGAGGGCCGGCTGGAGCGCATCCAGGGCAAGGGCACCTTCGTCGCCAAGCCCAAGGTCGCCCAGGCCCTCCAGCTCACCTCCTACACCGAGGACATGCGGGCGCAGGGCCTGGAGCCCGCCTCCCGGCTGATCGAGATCGGCTACATCACCGCCGACGACCGGCTCGCCCCGCTGCTCGACATCAAGCCCGGCGGCCGGGTGCTGCGGATCGAGCGCCTGCGGCTGGCCAACGGCGACCCGATGGCCATCGAGGTCGCCCACCTGTCCGCCAAGCGCTTCCCGGCCCTGCGCCGCAACCTGGCCAAGCACAACTCGCTGTACGCGGCGCTGCGCGAGGTGTACGGGGTCACCGTGGCCGAGGCCGAGGAGACCATCGAGACCACCCTGGCCAACCCCCGCGAGGCCGGCCTGCTCGGCTCCGACCTCGGCCTGCCGATGCTCCAGCTGTCCCGGCACTCCTTCGACGCCGAGGGCGACCCGGTCGAGTGGGTCCGCTCGATCTACCGCGGCGACCGCTACAAGTTCATCACCCGGCTGAAGCGTCCGGAGTAACCGGAGTCCGGGCCGGCCGCAGCGCCCGGAACAGCCGCACTCCCCCGCCGCACCTCGGGCGCCGGCGCGCAAGACCCGCGCGCCGGCGCCTTTCGCGTTCCGCACCGCACGTACGGTGACGGCGCCTCACGTCCCGCCGCGGCAGCGCGTTTCCGCCGCCCGGCGGTGAACAACCGGTCGGTTGCGTCCGACTGGCGGGAAGTTCCGTCAATTCCGGTGACATGGATCACCCCATGCTCTAGATTGCGCAGCCGTACTGACCTGACTGCCGATCACCGATGGTGCTGCTCGGCGGGCCCGTGCGGCGCTCGGCGCCGACCGGGCTGCGGCGCCGACGGGGAACCCTCCGGAGCGGAGCCGAAGATGCCGTCTGATCCCCTCACCCTCGAAGATGTCATGCCCGAGCCAGCCGGGAGGCCCGTCCCGGCCGTGACGCCCGAGCGGGTGCTGGCCGGCCTCGCCCTGCTGGTGCCGATCGTCGCGATGCTCTGGGTGTCCTCGTACGACAAGAGCGAACCGGCGGTGGCCGGGGTGCCCTTCTTCTACTGGTACCAGCTGCTCTGGGTGCCGGTGTCGGCCGTGTTCACGGTCGCCGCCTACCTGCTGATCACCCGGGACGAGAAGGCCCGCAAGGCGGCCCGGAAGGGCGGTGCGCGATGAAGGACGTCAACGTTCCGGCCCTCGTGGTCTTCGTGCTGTTCTTCGCCCTGGTCACCGTGATGGGCTTCCTCGCCTCGCGCTGGCGCCGCGCGGACAACGCCGCGCACCTGGACGAGTGGGGCCTGGGCGGGCGCAGCTTCGGGACCTGGGTGACCTGGTTCCTGCTCGGCGGCGACCTCTACACCGCGTACACCTTCGTCGCCGTCCCCGCGGCGGTGTACGCCACCGGCGCGGCGGGCTTCTTCGCGGTGCCGTACACGATCGTCGCCTACCCGCTGGTCTTCCTCTTCCTGCCCCGGCTCTGGTCGGTCTCCCGGGTGCACGGCTACGTGACCCCGGCCGACTTCGTGCGCGGCCGGTACGGCTCGCGGCCGCTGTCGCTGGTCGTCGCGCTGACCGGGATCCTGGCCACCATGCCGTACATCGCCCTGCAACTCGTCGGCATCCAGGCCGTGCTGGACGTGCTGGGGGTCGGCGGCGGGGAGAACGCCAACTGGTTCGTCAAGGACCTGCCGCTGTTCATCGCCTTCGGCGTGCTGGCCGCCTACACCTACTCCTCCGGCCTGCGCGCCCCGGCGCTGATCGCCTTCGTCAAGGACGCCCTCGTCTACATCGTGATCATCGTCGCGGTGATCTACATCCCGATCCGGCTCGGCGGCTACGGGCACATCTTCGACGCCGCCGCGCACAAGTTCAGCGCGCCGGGCGCCAAGGGATCGCTGACCGTCCCGCACGGCAGCCAGTGGACGTACGCCACGCTGGCCCTCGGCTCGGCGATGGCGCTGTTCATGTACCCGCACTCGGTCACCGGCGTGCTGGCCTCCAAGTCCCGCAGCACCGTGCGCCGCAACATGGCGATCATGCCCGCGTACTCGCTGATGCTGGGCCTGCTGGCGCTGCTCGGGTTCATGGCGATCGCGGCGGGCGTGGGCAAGGGCGTCAAGGGCTACAACGCCCAGCTCTCGGTGCCGCAGCTGTTCGCGGACATGTTCCCGGACTGGTTCACCGGCGTGGCCTTCGCCGCGATCGGCATCGGCGCGCTGGTGCCGGCCGCCATCATGTCCATCGCGGCGGCCAACCTGTTCACCCGCAACGTCTACAAGGACTGGCTCAAGCCCTCCGCCACCCCCGCCGACGAGACCCGGATCGCCAAGCTGGTCTCGCTGCTGGTGAAGGTCGGCGCCCTGGCCTTCGTGCTCGGCATGGACAAGCAGGCCGCGATCAACCTCCAGCTGCTGGGCGGCCTGTGGATCCTGCAGACCTTCGTGGCGATCGTCGGCGGCCTGTTCACCCGCTGGTTCCACCACTGGGCGCTGTTCGCCGGCTGGGCGGCCGGCATGGTGTACGGCACCTGGAAGGCGTACGGGATCGCCAGCCCGGCCACCAAGCACTTCGGCGGCAGCGCGGCCGGGATCCCCGGCATCGGCGAGATCGGCTACATCGGCCTGACCGCGTTCGCGCTCAACCTGATCGTCGCGGTGGCGCTCACCCTGGTGCTGCGGGCGGTCAAGGCGCCGGAGCTCCCGGACGAGACCAGGCCGTCCGACTACAGCGCCGAAGCCGGTGACGAAGAGCTGAAGAACGCGCCGGAGCCTGTAGCGGCGCACTGATTCGCGCGGTACGCGCCCTGTGATCGCGCCGCCTTCTCCGTGAACACTGGAGAAGGCGGCGCGATCATATGTATGAACAGGCGTGCACGCCGGGCACCACCAGACCGGACCGGCATCCGGCCGGAACCTGATCGACCACGGGGAGCTCGCGGCCATGGCAGAACTCGGCACCACCCTCAACGGCCAGCACCAGTCCACCCAGGGCCAGCACGGCGCCGCCCAGGGTCAGCGCGGTGCCGCCCACGGCCAGCACCC
>NZ_JBIVVI010000966.1:0-3566 GCF_044757675.1 Kitasatospora sp. NPDC091257 | reverse complement strand
GGGAGAGCATCGCCCCCCACTCCGGGGCGGGCGCCTTGGGCCCCAGCCCGAGGAAGCTGAGCGCCGAGCCCGAGACCACGGCGGTGCCGACGGCCAGCGTGGCGGGCACCGTCAGCGGCCCCAGGGTGTTCGGCAGCACGTGCCGCAGCACCACGGCCGCCCGGGGCACCCCCAGGGCCGTCGCGGCGCGCACGTACTCCGAGCCGCGCACCACCATCGCCTGCCCGCGCACCAGCCGGGCGAACCCGGGGGTGGCCGCGATCGCGATGGCCAGCAGCGCGTTGCCGGTGCCCGGACCGACCACCGCGATCACCAGCAGCGCGAGCAGCAGTTCGGGCAGCGCCAGGAGGACGTCCACCGCGCGCATCGCCACCTGGTCGCCGATCCGTCCGGACAGCGCGGCCGGCAGGCCGACCAGCAGACCCGCCAGGACCGACAGCGCCGTCGCGCCGAGCCCGATCAGCAGCGAGTACCGGGCGCCGTGCACCACCCGGGCGTACACGTCCCGGCCCAACTGGTCGGTGCCCAGCCAGTGTTCTGCCCCCGGCGGGGTGAGCGCGGCGACCGGGTCGGCCGCCGTCGGGTCGGCGTGCGCGAGCAGGGCGGGCCAGGCGCAGGCCACCACCGCCGCCGCCAGGACCAGCGCGGCGAGCAGCACTCCGGGCCGCACCCGGGCCGCCCGCCCGCCGCCCGAGCGGACCGCCCGGGCGGCGGGCCCGGCGGCCGGCGCGGCGTCGGCGTCGGGGGCGGGAGCGATGCCGGGGGCGACGGGGCCGGTCATGCCGCCACCTCCCGCACCCGGCCGGCGCCGCGCAGCCGGGGGTCGATCAGCAGATAGAGCGCGTCCACCGCGGTGTTCACCACCAGGTAGACCGTGGCGGACAGCAGGATCAGCCCGATCACCACCGGCAGGTCGTGCCCGGTGACCGCGTCCAGCGCCACCCGGCCCAGACCCGGCCGGGCGAACACCGTCTCCACCAGGACCGTCCCGCCCAGCAGCCCGCCCACCAGCCAGCCGCCCAGCGTGACCGCCGGCACCAGCGCGTGCCGCAGCGCGTGCCGGCCGCGCAGCGCCAGCGGGCCGATCCCGCGCGAACGGGCGGTCAGTGCGAACGGCTCGTGCAGCGCCGACTCCAGCCCCTCCCGCAGCACCTGCGAGAGCAGCGAGCCGAACGGCACCGCCAGGGTCACCGCCGGCAGCACCAGCGACTGCCAGCCCTCCGCCCCGGCGACCGGGAACAGCCGCAGGTGGAAGGAGAACAGCGTGAGCAGCAGGACCCCCAGCCAGAACGGCGGGGTGGAGATCGCCAGCAGCTCCGCCCCGGAGGCCGCGCCGCGCACCGCCCGTCGCCGCCCGGCCGTGGTCACCGCGGACACCAGGGCGAACACCAGGATCAGCCCGAACGCCGTCAGCGCGAGCCCCGCGGTCGGGCCGAGCTGCTCGCCGATGATCCGGCTCACCGGCTGCTGCTGCTGGTAGGAGCGGCCGAGGTCGCCGCCCAGCAGCCGGCCCAGGAAGGTCAGGTACTGCTCGAACAGCGGGCGGTCCAGCCCGAACTCCCGGGTGATCTCGGCCCGGACGGCCGCCGAACCGGTGGTCACCGAGCCGCCGAGCAGGGTCGACACCGGGTCGCCGGGCACCAGGTGCAGCGCCAGGAACCCCAGGGTGGCCGCGCCCCAGAGCACCAGGACCGCACCGCCCAGCCGGTGCAGCACCGCGCGCGCGACCCGTGTCACTTGTTCTTCCAGACGCCGGCGAACTGCGGCCACGCGTTCGCGTCGGACACCAGGCCCCGGACGAGCTGGGTGTGCCCGATCAGATTGGTGGTCACGTACAGCGGCAGCACCGTGCCGTGCTCCACCGCCCACCGCTCGGCCTTGGTGTAGTCGGCCTTGCGGGCGGCCGGATCGGTGGTCGCCGCGCCCGCCGTCAGCCAGCCGTCGAGCTCCGGGTCCTTGCTGAGCGACACGTTCTGGCCGCCGGCCGCCGGAGTGTTGGAGGAGAGGTAGAAGCCCGCCAGGATCGCCGGGTCGGCCCGCACCCAGGAGTTGTCCCACAGGTCGTAGTCGCCGCTCGCGTAGATCTTGAAGTAGGTGCCGTTGTCGATCGAGTCGCGGACCAGCTCGACCCCGGCCTTCTTCAGGTCCGCCTGGATGCCCGCCGCCAGGGTGTCGCGCTGGTCGCGCACCAGCGAGGCGATGTACGGCCAGTGCAGGGTCAGCCGCTTGCCGTCCTTCACCCGGTAGCCGTCCGCGTCCCTGGCGCTCCAGCCGGCCTCGTCCAGCAGCTTGCCGGCCGCCGCCGGGTCGTGCGGCAGCGCGTCCTTCAGCCCGGCCTCGTACGCCGCCGGGGTGGTCGGGCTCAGTGGGCTCCAGGCGCGCTCGTACTCGCCGAAGTAGATGCTCTTGACCAGCGCGTCCACGTCCACCGACCGCTGGACGGCCCGGCGCACCCGCTCGTCCTGCAGCGGCCCCCGGGTGGTGTTCAGGAACAGCGAGTAGACCACGCCGGGGTTCTGCGTGCGGTTCACCTCGATGCCGGTGGCCGCCCGCACCGTGCGCACCGCGGTGACCGGTAGCGTGGCCGCGTCCACCTGGCGGCTGGTCAGCGCGCCGCTGCGGACCGAGTCCTCGGGCAGGAAGCGGATCGTCAGCCCGTCCAGGTACGGCGCGCCCTGGTTCGCGGCGCCCTCCGGGGCCCAGGCGTAGGCGTCGTTGCGCTTGAACTCGACGTGGTCGTTCTTGACGTACTCGGTCTCCTTGAACGGCCCGGTGCCCACCGAGTTCTCGCCGCCCGCGCACAGCTGGTCCGCCTTCTCCGCCAGCGACTTCGGCGAGGCGATGCCCAGGTACGGGGTGGCGACCGCCTGCAGGAACGGCACGTACGGCTCGGCGAAGGACACCCGGACGGTGTGCGGGTCCACCACCTCCGTCCCGGTGTACGGGCCGAGCAGGCTGGCCGCGTACAGCGACTTGGTCCTCGGGTCCTTGACGTGGTCCAGGTTGGCCTTCACCGCGGCCGCGTCGAAGACCGTGCCGTCGTGGAAGGTGACGCCCTCGCGCAGCTGGAAGGTGTACGTCCGGGCGTCCGGCGAGATCTGCCAGGACTTCGCCAGCCACGGGTGGAAGGCGCCCTTGTCGTCCAGGTACACCAGCGAGTCGAAGACGTTGCGCTGGATCACCGCCGTCACGTCGCCCGGGCTGACGTGCGGGTCCAGGCAGGACGTGCCGACCGCCACCGCGTACTTCAGGGTGCCGCCGCGCACCGGGGCCCCCTCGGCGCCCGCCCCCGGCCCGGCCGGGCCCGCCGAGGAGCAGCCGGCGAGCAGGACGGCCGCCAGACCGGCGGCGGGCACGGACGAGGGGACGACGAACGGACGGCGGACGCGCCGGGCGGCGGGCACGGGTCTGCTGGGCATGGGTGACTCCTTGGTGGTGCCGGTGGAGGGCGTACGGGACCGCCGCCGGGCGCGGGCGCGCACGGCGGGGGAAGGGTGACACCGACGCCCGCCTGGCCAAGCTGCGCGACTCGATCCGCGGCGACCGCAAGTACGGCAAGAACATCG
>NZ_JBIVVI010000965.1:0-3566 GCF_044757675.1 Kitasatospora sp. NPDC091257 | reverse complement strand
TACGTGTGAGTGTTTTAACGCGTGGGGCTCTCCCCAGCGGGGGGGGGGCGCCCCCCCCCAAAACCGGTCCCGGGGCGCCCGGGCCGCGCCCGGCCCCGCGCCGGAGAAATGCCACAAGCTCAGGGGGAGGTGAAGGCAGCCCGCGGCAAGGTGCCACAGGAACGCGCAAAGGCCTGGAAATGCGGGTTGCGGCGCGCTCCGGGCAAGCCGGAGCGCGGCACGGCCGCGCCGGCCCGCCGGTTCGCGCACCGGGCCTGCCGGGAGGCGGTCCAACTCCTGTACGACGCCATGGGATCGGCCGCGATCTACACCGAGCGCACCCCGCTCGACCGCTGCCTGCGCGACGTCATCACCGCGGGCCGGCACGTAGCCCCGGCGGAGAAGGTCCTCGACGGCGTCGGCGACCTCCGGCTCGGGGGCGCCCCCGGCTCCCCGCACTTCTGATCCGGCCGGGCCGGGCCGGGCGGGCAGGGGCGCCGACGGCGGGGCCGGCTCGCCGCCGCGGTGGTCGAGCCGGCCCGGAAGGTGTCGGGGTGCCGGGTGCCGGGTGCGGGCGCGGGCGCGGGCCTCAGGCCTCCTCGCGCCAGCCCTCGTAGCCGGTCGCGAGGGTGTCGAGGGCGTGCAGCAGGGCGGGGGTCCAGCCGTTCTCCGGGGCCTCGGCGACGACCAGCCACTGGGCGTCCTCGGCGTCGTCCTCGCCCGCGAGCGCGTCACGGACGACTTCGAGCTCGCCGAGGTCGGGCTGGGTGGCGCCGAGTTCCTCGGCCGCCTCCTGGGCGGTGTCGCGGTCGGGCAGGACGAGCAGTTGCCGGGCGTACGGGTCGTCGACGTCCGGGAGGTCGGTGGTCTGGTTCTCGCTCACCGGGCCATTGTCCAGGTCGGGCCGCCCGCTCCGTCGGGCGGGAGTGTCCGCGGCCCGTGGGATGCTGGTAGGCGATGGCCAGGAAGAGTGCACCCGACGACCTGCTCGCCCCGCTGACCCTCGCGGTCGGCCAGGAGGAGCTGCTGCTGGACCGCGCGGTCGCCCAGGTGGTGGCGGCGGCGAAGGCGGCGGACCCGGACACCGACGTGCGGGACCTGCCGCCCGGCGGCCTGCAGCCCGGCAGCCTGGCCGAGCTGACCACGCCGTCGCTGTTCGCCGAGCGCAAGGTGATCGTGGTCCGGGCCGCACAGGACCTCTCCGCCGACTCGGTGAAGGAGGTCAAGGCGTACATCGAGGCGCCGGCCGAGGAAGTGATCATGGTGCTGGTGCACGCCGGCGGCGCCAAGGGCAAGGGCCTGCTGGACGCCGGGCGCAAGGCCGGCGGGCGTGAGGTGGCCTGCGCCAAGCTGGCCAAGGCGAGCGAGCGGCTGGCCTTCGTCAAGGGCGAGTTCCGCACCCTGGGCCGCTCCGCGACCCCGGAGGCCTGCCAGGCGCTGCTGGACGCGCTCGGCAGCGACCTGCGCGAGCTGGCCGCCGCCTGCCACCAGCTGACCTCGGACGTCGAGGGCGCGATCGACGAGACGGTGGTGGCCCGCTACTACAGCGGCCGGGCCGAGGCGACCGGCTTCGAGGTGGCGGACCTGGCGGTCACCGGCCGGGCCGCGGAGGCGCTGGAGCGGCTGCGCTGGGCGCTGGCCGTCGGCCAGCCGCCGACCGGCATCACCTACGCGCTGGCCTCCGGGGTGCGCAGCATCGGCCGGCTGGCGAGCGCCGGGCGGAACATGCGCCCGGGCGACCTGGCCCGTGAGCTGGGCATGCCGCCGTGGAAGGTCGACCGGGTCCGCCAGCAGATGCGCGGCTGGACGGGCGACGGGGTGGCCACCGCGCTGACCGCGATCGCCCAGGCCGACGCCGCGGTCAAGGGCGGATCGGACGACCCGGCCTACGCCCTGGAACGCGCGGTGGTCGCCGTCGCCCGGGCCGCCCGGGCCGGCTCCCGGCCCACCTACTGACGGCCCGCCCACTGATGGTCCGCCCACTGACGGCGCGGGGCGGCGGTGCGAGCGGTCCGGCCTACTTCTTCATGGCCCGGAGGGCGTCCTGCCCGTCGGACTGGAGGGCGCCGCGCAGCTCGTCCTTGGACGGCGGCTTGCCCTTGCCCTCGGTGTAGCTGGCCGAGTAGGTGACGTAGTACGTCATCCCGCCGTCGCGGATGTCCAGCTCGGCGTAGACGCTGTGGTACTGGTCCGAGCCGTCGTCCTTGTACAGGAAGTACGCCTCCTCGCCGAGCCCCGCGATGTCGGTGACCTGGTAGCCGCGCGCCCGGTAGAGCTCCTTGTTGGCCTCCAGCTCGGGTGCCGGGTTGACCGCCTTGTGCAGGTCGACGCGCATGTAGAGATTGGCGTACTCGCTGTCGCTGGTGCCGCCGGTGCGCTTGAGCGACATCGAGCAGTTCATGCTGTCCAGCGCCGGGTGCCGGTCGGTGTGGTGGGTCGGCTTGGAGGTGTCCGAGACGGAGTACGTCTGGAGGATCTTCGTGGGCTTGCCGGTGGTGCAGAAGTCGTCGGAGAGCCGGTAGCCGCGCAGGTCGCGCGGGGAGGACTGGCTGGTGACGAGGCCGGGGACGGTCATCACGGCGGCGGCCCAGCCGACCGAGACGATCACCGCTCCGACGAACGCCCAGACGGCGTTGCGCCGCAGGTTCCCGCTCCGTCCGGGGCCCGGGGCGGCGGGCAGGCCGGGCGCGGTGGGCAGCCCCGGCGGCGGTCCGAAGCCGCCCGCGCCCGCGGGCCCCGGAGCGCCCGGTACCGGCTGCGCGCCCCCGCCCGGTTGCTGCGGGAAGCCGTACCCCGGTCCGTTCGGTGCCGGTGGCGGCGGTGGCGTCGTCATGGAAGTTCCCCCTGGACCTGGCGTCGGGGTGCTCCCCGCACCTCGAACCGCACCTCGAACGGACCCGACCGACCATAGCGGCCGGACCGCGGAACGCGACAGGCGCCGCAGTGGTCTCCGGGGAGGAGGCCGACTGCGACGCCTGTCGCACTGCTTGGTTGCACCGCACCCGCGTGGCGAACGCAGGCCGCGTACGGTGCGAGTCTCGCGCGCGTCGGGGGTCCGGGTAGAGGGCCGGGTCGTCCCGAAGCGATGGGGGTCACCGCCCCCGGGGGCGTCAGGCCTGGACGGCCGTGTTGACGCGCTTGGTGATGGCCGACTTCTTGTTGGCGGCCTGGTTGGCGTGGATGACGCCCTTGCTCACGGCCTTGTCCAGCGCCTTGGAGGCGGCGCGGGCCAGCTCGGTGGCCTTCTCGGTCTCGCCGGCGGCAGCGGCCTCACGGGCCTTGCGCAGAGCGGTCTTCAGCGAGGACTTGACGGCCTTGTTGCGCAGGCGCGCCTTCTCGTTGGTCTTGTTGCGCTTGATCTGGGACTTGATGTTCGCCACGAAGGAGCCTCAGTCTGTCTAAAGATTGTGAACGGGGTTGCAACCGGCGGCCTTCGGTCAGGCTGAGAGGGCATGCCGAGGCCAGGTGCAGCAACCCACGCTACCAGGGGCCCGTTGCCCGCCCCAAACCGGGCGCCCGCGAGGACCGCCCCCGGGCCCGCGCGAGGACCGCCCCCGACGCCCGAGAGGAGCTTCCCCGACGCCCCC
>NZ_JBIVVI010000964.1:0-3568 GCF_044757675.1 Kitasatospora sp. NPDC091257 | reverse complement strand
GAGGATCGCGAAGGCGAGGTCCTCCAGCTCCCACTTGATGGTGTTCATGCCCAGCCGGTGCGCCAGCGGGGCGTAGATCTCCAGCGTCTCGCGGGGGGAGGAAGGCGGCACCCCCGATGATCCGCTGGAACGCCGACCAGACGGCCCTGCGCGAGGGCCTGGCCCGCTTCGGCGACGACCTCAGCGCCGGCCACATCGAAGGCGACGAACAGGCCGCCTTCTCCCACGACAAGTGGCGCCTGATCCAGAAGACCGGCATCCTCTCCCTGCCCTTCGACGAACGCCACGGCGGCCTGGGCCAGTCCCTGCTCACCACCATGTACGTCCTCGAAGGCCTCGGCCAGACCTGCCGCGACGGCGGCCTCAACTTCTCCGTCACCACCTCCATGGCCTCCACCGGCGTCCCCCTCCAGGCCTTCGGCTCACCCGCCCTCAAGGACGCCTACCTGCCCCGCATCGCCTCCGGCGACGCCATCGGCGCCCACGCCATCACCGAGTCCGAATCCGGCTCCGACGCCATGCAGATGCGCACCCGCGCCGTACGCGACGGCGACCACTTCGTCCTCAACGGCTCCAAGACCTTCGTCTCCAACGGCCCCGTCGCCGACGTCGTCGTCGTCTACGCCCGCACCCACCCCCAGGGCGGAGCCCTCGGCGTCACCGCCTTCCTCGTCGACGCCGACACCCCCGGCCTCACCACCGGAAACCCCGTCAAGAAGATGGGCCTGCGCACCTCCCCCCTCTCCGAGCTCTACCTCGACGACGTCCGCGTCGGCGCCGACCGCGTCCTGGGCCGCGTCGGCGGCGGCTTCCTCGTCCTCGACCACGTCATGAAACGCGAGATCCTCTACACCTTCATCGTCAACACCGGCGAGATGCAGCACCGCCTCGCCCGCTGCCTCGACTACGCCAAGACCCGCATGTCCTTCGGCAAACCCATCGGCTCCTACCAGTCCGTCGCCAACAAGATCGTCGACACCAAGATCCGCCTGGAAACCGCCCGCAAGTGGCTGTACGACACCGCCCAGCGACTGGAAGCCGGCGACAACGTCACCGTCGACATGGCCATCGCCAAACTCCTCACCAGCGAATCCAACCTCGCCACCTCCCTGGCCGCCGTCCAGGTCTTCGGCGGCAACGGCTACATGTCCGAATACGGACTGGAGAAGGACGTGCGCAACGCCGTCGCCGGCACCATCTACTCCGGCAGCAACGAGATCCAGTACAACCGCATCGCCGCCATGCTCGGACTCGGCAAATGACCGCCCCCGCCGCCCCGCACGCCCCCACCCGCAGCGGCCACCTCAAAGTCTGCGGCGCCCGCACCCGCGCCGACCTCACCCTCCTCGCCGACACCGGCCCCACCCTGGTCGGCCTGTGGCACGGCATCCCCGGCGGCCCCGCCGACCTCCAGGCCGACCACCTCGCCGACCTCGCCGCCACCGCCATCCGCCTGGGCCTGGAACCCGTCCTCGTCACCTTCCTCGACCACGCCCCCACCCTCGCCGCCCTCGCCCGCGCCACCGGCATCCGCTGGATCCAGCTCCACGCCTACCAGAGCCCCGCCCTCGTCGCCGAACTGCGCGAACACCTGCCCTACGCCGTCCTCGTCAAAGTCCTCCACCTCTCCCGAGGACGCTGCCTCGAACGCGCCTTCACCGGCGCCTTCGCCCGCGCCGGCACCGACCTGTTCCTCCTCGACACCGTCACCGACGACGGCCGCGTCGGCTCCACCGGCCAACCCCTGGACCCCGCCCACATCCACGCCCTGCTGCCCCGCCTCACCATCCCCTTCCTCCTCGCCGGCGGCCTCAACACCACCAACCGCGACACCTACCGCACCATCACCGACCACCCCCTCTACGCCGGCGCCGACATCGACTCCGCCGCCCGCGACCGCACCGGCCGCTTCACCCACGAGAACGTCACCGCCCTCACCCGCGCCTGGCACCCGCGCCTCCAGGAGACGACCGCATGAGCCCGAGCTTCATCGACGCGCTGCTCACCGCCGCCCGCCCCCTGGTCATGGAAGTCAAACTCCGCGACCCCCACGGCACCGACCTCCTGGGCCCGCGCACCGTCACCGACCTCGTCACCCGCTACGAACAGGCCGGCGCCCCCTGCCTGTCCGTCGTCACCGGCCGCTGGTTCGGCGGCACCCCCCGCCTGCTGCGCGAGGTCACCGCCGCCACCGAACTGCCCGTCCTGCAGAAGGACTTCCTCACCCGCCCCGCCCAACTCGAAGCCGCCCGCGCCCTCGGCGCCTCCGCCGTCCTGCTCACCGCCGCCCTGCTGCCCGCCACCTCCCTCGCCCGCCTGGTCACCAGCGCCCTCGACCTCGGCCTGACCCCCTTCGTCGAGATCACCGACGAACGCGAACTCGACGCCCTGCCCCGCATCGCCGACTGCGTCGTCGCCGTCAACAACAAGGACATCCGCACCCGCGAACGCGACCGCGGCGACCTCGGCCGCAGCCTGCGCCTGCTGCCCGCCCTGCGCGCGGCCGGCTGCCGCGCCCCCGTCTCCGCCTCCGCCATCACCGACCCCGCCGACGCCGCCCGCCTCCTGGACGCCGGCTACGCCGCACTGCTCATCGGCACCTCCCTCATGCGCAACCCCGACCTCACCGGCTGGCTCGCCGACCTCGACAACGCCCGCACCGGAGTCGCCGCGTGAGGAACGACCTGCGCACCCGCTCCCTGGTCCTGGACGCCGCCGGCATCCCGCTGTCCGCCCTGGTCGCCGAACCCGAGGACCGCGCCCCCAAAGCCGTCCTCCTCGCCGTCCACGGCCGCGGCATGCGCGCCGCCTACTTCGCCGGCCCCGCCCACCCCGACACCAGCCTGCTCACCCTCGCCGCCGACCTCGGCTACACCGTCCTCGCCGTCGACCGCCCCGGCCACGGCGCCTCCGCCCACCGCCTGCCGGCCGGCCAGCTCATCGCCGACCAGGCCGCCACCCTCCACGCCGCCCTCACCGACTACGCCCGCGCCCACGACACCGGCGCCGGCGTCCAACTCCTCGCCCACTCCTTCGGCGGCAAGATCGCCCTCCAACTCGCCGCCCACTGGCCCGACAACCCCCGCCTGCCCCTGCTCGGCTGCGACATCTCCGGCCTCGCCCAGCACTACGCCCCCGGCGCCTGGGACCGCCCCGACGACCTCGCCGGCGGCGGCCGCCTCAACTGGGGCCCCCTCAACCTCTACCCGCCCGGCACCTTCCACGCCGCCCGCACCCTGCTCACCCCCGTCCCCGCCCTCGAATCCCGCGAACTGGCCACCTGGCCCGCCCGCTACAGCGCCCTCGCCGCCCGCGTGCGCGTGCCCGTGCGCCTGACCCTCGCCGAACACGAACACTGGTGGCGCCTGGACGAGGCCTCCCGCACCGCCCTGACCGCCGCCTTCCCCACCGGCCTGGCCCACCTGGTCACCGCCCACGGCGCCGGCCACAACCTCTCCCTGGGCCACGCCGCCCGCCCCTACCACCTGCGCGCCCTCGCCTTCACCGACGACTGCCTCACCCGGCCCGCCACCGCGTCGCTGCCGCCGGCGGCCTCGTCGATGGCCCC
>NZ_JBIVVI010000963.1:0-3569 GCF_044757675.1 Kitasatospora sp. NPDC091257 | reverse complement strand
GGGGCTCTCGTCGCCGAGCGCCCGGATCACCCGCACCCGCTGCTCGTCCGGTCCGCCGACCCGCTCCACGCCCCCGGGGGCCGCGCCGCCGCCCCCGTTCCCGAGCACCGGCGTGCCGCCCGTCGCCGCCGCCTGCTCGTCCAGCGGCAGGTACAGCGTGAACCGGCTGCCCTGCCCCGCCGCGGAGCGGACGGTGATGGCGCCGCCGAGCAGCCGGGCGAGCTCCCGGCTGATCGACAGGCCGAGGCCGGTGCCGCCGTAGCGCCGCGCGGTGGAGCCGTCGGCCTGCTGGAAGGCTCCGAAGATGGTGTCCAGGTGGGCCGGGTCGATGCCGATCCCGCTGTCGTCGACGTGGAAGGCCACCGCGGCGGGCGCGCGCCCGAGTCCGGGCGGCAGCTCGGCCTCCTCGACGCGTTCGATCCGCAGCTCGACCCGGCCGGTGTCGGTGAACTTGACGGCGTTGGAGAGCAGGTTGTGCAGCACCTGGCGCAGCCGCGCCTGATCGGTGACGATCCGTTCCGGCACGGCCCGGTCGACGGCCACCTCGAAGGCGAGCCCCTTCTGGTCGGCCAGCGGCCGGAAGCCGGACTCCACGTACTCCAGCAGTTCGCGCACCGCGAAGGGCTCGATGGACAGGTCCATCTTCCCGGCCTCCACCTTGGAGAGGTCCAGGATGTCGTTGATGAGCTGGAGCAGGTCGGTGCCGGCCGAGTGGATGACGCCCGCGTACTCGACCTGTTTGGGGGTGAGGTTGCCGCCGCTGTTCTCGGCGAGCAGTTGGGCGAGGATGAGCAGGCTGTTCAGCGGGGTGCGCAGCTCGTGGCTCATGTTGGCCAGGAACTCCGACTTGTACATCGAGGTCCGGGTCAACTCCTGCGCCCTTTCCTCCAGTTCCTGGCGGGCCTGCTCGATCTCCAGGTTCTTCGCCTCGATGTCCCGGTTGCGCTGGGCGAGCAGCGCGGCCTTGTCCTCCAGTTCGGCGTTGGAGCGGCGCAGTTCCTCCTGTCCTTCCTGCAACTCCTGGGACTGGGACTGGAGTTCGGCGGTGAGCCGCTGGGACTCGCCGAGCAGCTCGTCGGTGCGCGCGTTGGCCAGCAGGTTGCCGAGGTTGACCCCGCAGGCCTCGGCGAACTGGGTCAGGAAGTCGCGGTGGACCTGGGTGAACGGGTGGACCGAGGCGAACTCCAGCACGCCGATCAGCCACTCCTCCAGGGCGATCGGCAGGACGACCAGTGAGCGGGCGTCGGCGCCGCCCGCGCCGGAGGAGACGGTGGCGTAGCCGGGCGGCAGGTCGTCCACGGCGACGGTCCGCCGGGTCCGGGCGGCCTGGCCGACCAGGGACTCCCCCAGCCGCAGCCGCCGCTGCTCCCCGGCCGGGCGGCCGTAGGCGCTGATCAGGGCCAGTTCGGTGCCGTCCGCGCCCTCCTCGGCGAGGAAGAACGCGCCGTACTGGGCGCCGACCAGCGGGGTCAGCTCGTCGGTGATCATCCCGGCGACGGCGCGGATGTCCCGCCGGGCCTGGATGGCGGCGGAGAAGCGGGCCAGGTTGCTCTTGAGCCAGTCCTGCTCCTGGTTGGCCAGGGTGGTCTCACGCAGCGATCCGACCATCGCGTTGATGTTGTCCTTGAGGTCGGCGACCTCGCCGGAGGCGTCCACGCTGATCGAGCGGGTCAGGTCTCCGGCCGCGACGGCGCTGGTGACCTCGGCGATGGCGCGGACCTGCCGGGTGAGGTTGCCGGCCAGCTCGTTGACGTTCTCGGTGAGCCGCTTCCAGGTGCCGGAGACGCCCTCCACCCGGGCCTGCCCGCCGAGCCGGCCCTCGCTGCCGACCTCCCGGGCCACCCTGGTCACCTCGGCGGCGAACGAGGACAGCTGGTCGACCATCGTGTTGACGGTGGTCTTGAGCTCCAGGATCTCGCCGCGCGCGTCCACGTCGATCTTGCGGGTCAGGTCGCCGTCGGCGACGGCGGTGGTGACCTGGGCGATGTTGCGCACCTGGCTGGTCAGGTTGTGCGCCATGAAGTTGACGTTGTCGGTGAGGTCCTTCCAGGTCCCGGCGACGTTGGGCACCCGGGCCTGGCCGCCCAGGATGCCCTCGGTGCCGACCTCGCGGGCGACCCTGGTGACCTCGTCGGCGAAGGCGGACAGCGTGTCCACCATGGTGTTGATGGCCGCGGCGAGGGCCGCGACCTCGCCCTCGGCCTCGACGGTGATCTTCCGGGAGAGGTCGCCGCGCGCCACCGCGGTCGCCACCTCGGACATCGAGCGGACCTGGCCGGTCAGGTTGGAGGCCATCACGTTGACGTTGTCGGTGAGGTCCTTCCACGTCCCGGAGACCCCCCGCACGGTGGCCTGGCCGCCCAGGTTCCCGGCGGTGCCGACCTCCCGGGCGACCCTGGTCACCTCGTCCGCGAAGGAGGACAGCTGGTCGACCATCGTGTTGATGGTCTCCTTCAGCTCCAGGATCTCGCCGCGCGCGTCGACCCGGATCTTCTGGGTCAGATCGCCCTCCGCGACGGCGGTGGTCACCTCGGCGATCGAACGGACCTGGGCGGTGAGGTTGTCGGCCATGACGTTGACGGACTCGGTGAGCGCCCGCCAGGTGCCGGAGACGTCCCGGACGTCCGCCTGGCCGCCGAGCCGGCCCTCGGTGCCGACCTCCCGGGCGACCCTGGTCACCTCGTCCGCGAAGGAGGACAGCTGGTCGACCATCGTGTTGATGGTCGTCTTGAGTTCCAGGATCTCCCCGCGGGCGGCGACCGAGATCTTCTGGGTGAGGTCCCCCTCGGCCACGGCGGTCGCCACCTGGGCGATGTTGCGCACCTGCCAGGTCAGGTTGCCCGCCATCGCGTTCACCGAGTCGGTCAGGTCGCGCCACGTCCCGGCGACGCCCGGCACCTGCGCCTGGCCGCCGAGCCGGCCCTCGGTGCCCACCTCCCGGGCCACCCTGGTCACCTCGTCCGCGAACGAGGACAGGGTGTCCACCATGGTGTTGACGGTGCTCTTGAGCTCCAGGATCTCGCCGCGCGCGTCCACCTCGATCTTCTGGGTGAGGTCACCGCGCGCCACCGCCGTGGTGACCTGGGCGATGTTGCGCACCTGCCAGGTCAGGTTGCCGGCCATCGCGTTCACCGAGTCGGTCAGCTCCAGCCAGGTCCCGGTCGCGTCCGGTACCTGCGCCTGGCCGCCGAGCCGCCCGTCGCTGCCGACCTCCCGGGCCACCCTGGTCACCTCGGAGGTCACCCGGGCCAGCTGGTCGGCCATGCCGTTGAAGACCTCGGCGATCTCCCCCAGCACCCCCGGCCGGTCCGGGGCGAGCCGGATCCGGAAGTCCCCGTCGCGCACGGCCGTCAGCCCGGCGAGCAGTTGCCGCAGCGCCTGCTCGGCCGGATCGGCCGCGGGGGCTGCGGCTACCGGGTGCTCGTCCATCCGCCCACCGTCCGGATCGCTCGCACGGCCGGGGTGCGCCGTCCGGGCACCTCGGACCCCAGGGCGACGGGCTGCCGCCCTGCTCCCACTGTGCCACCGCGGGCCGGGGGCGACACTCGGGGCGGATGCGCCCGGGGCAG
>NZ_JBIVVI010000962.1:0-3571 GCF_044757675.1 Kitasatospora sp. NPDC091257 | reverse complement strand
GCAGGAAGGCACATTCGACCCCGGGACTGTGTGGGCCGTCCACATAGTCCCGGGGTCGGGTGCTTCCTACCTTGTGGCGACATCGTCTCCCCCCTGGTTCTGGAAGTGGTGGCCATGAGAACCTCCGCACGAGGTACGGCGGCGAGCAGTTCACTCCCGAGAGTGGTGGCTGCGAGCCTGATCGGCACGACCATCGAGTGGTACGACTACTTCTTGTACGGAACGGCGGCGGCGCTGGTGTTCGGGAAGCTGTTCTTCCCGCACAGCGATCCGCTGACCGGGACGCTGCTGTCCTTCCTGACCTACGCGATCGGGTTCGCGGCACGGCCGCTCGGGGCGCTGGTGTTCGGTCACTTCGGGGACCGGGTGGGACGGAAGAAGCTGCTGGTGGTGAGCCTGCTGCTGATGGGCGGGTCGACCACGGCGATCGGGCTGCTGCCGACGTACGACTCGATCGGGGTCGCGGCGCCGGTGCTGCTGACGGTGCTGCGGCTGGTGCAGGGCTTCGCGCTCGGCGGCGAGTGGGGTGGCGCCGTGCTGCTGGTGTCGGAGCACGGGGACCAGCGGCGGCGGGGGTTCTGGGCGTCCTGGCCGCAGGGCGGGGCGCCGGCCGGGAACCTGCTGGCGGCCGGGGTGCTGTCGCTGATGACGGCGGTGCAGTCGGACGCGGCGTTCCTGGCGTGGGGCTGGCGGGTGCCGTTCCTGCTGTCGGCGGTGCTGGTCGTGGTCGGGATGTGGATCCGGCTCGCGGTGGACGAGTCGCCGCTGTTCAAGGAGGCGCTAGCGGCGCAGCACAAGCGCCAGGAGGAGCAGAGCACGGCCGAACGGCTGCCGCTGGTGGAGGTGTTGCGCGACCACTGGCGGGAGGTGCTGGTGGCCATGGGCGCGCGGATGGCGGAGAACATCTCCTACTACGTGATGACCACGTTCGTGCTCACCTACGCCGTCACCCACGCCCACTTCTCCAAGCAGACCGCACTGAACGCCGTCCTGATCGCCTCCGCGATCCAGTTCACGCTGATCCCGCTGTTCGGCGCGCTGTCCGACCGGGTCGGGCGCAGGCCGGTGTACCTGGTGGGCGCGGTCGGGGTGGGCGCCTGGGCCTTCGTGTTCTTCGGAATGGTCGACACGAAGTCCTTCGGCTCGCTGGTCACCGCCGTGACCGTCGGCCTGGTCTTCCACAGCGCCATGTACGCGCCCCAGGCGGCCTTCTTCTCCGAGCTGTTCGCGACCCGGATGCGGTACTCGGGCGCCTCGATCGGCGCCCAGTTCTCCTCGGTGGCGGCCGGCGCCCCGGCGCCGCTGATCGCCACCGCGCTGCTCAAGGACTACGGCAGCTCCACGCCCATCGCGGTGTACGTCGCCATCGCGGCGGCGATCACCGTGCTGGCGGTGCTGTGCGGCCGGGAGACCAGGGGTCAGGACCTCATGGACGTCGAGGGACGGGACAACCGGGACGGCCGGGACGGCCGGGAGCCGGACACCGCATCGGCCGAAAAGCCCGCCGTCGCCTGAGGAGCGAGCCGATACGATCACGGTTTCTCGGAACCGACGGAACCGACGCCGATTGGCAGCACGCACCATGAACCACCCTCACGAAAGCGCCGCGCCCGCGCTGCGGCGGCTGCTCGACCTGCTCGCCTCCGGAGCCGCCACCGAGGACTTCGCCGACGTGCTGGCCGACGCCCGCCGCCGCGGGGCGCCGGCCGCCGTCCTCGCCGAGATCGACGACGCCACCTGGCAGGCCCTGCGCGTCCACCGCACCCTGCGTCAACACCGGCGGCGCGAAGCCGAGTTGACAGCCCTGTTCGACACCGCCGGGGACCTCGCCGCCTCCCGGGACCTGGACACCGTGCTCCAGGCGATCGTCCGCCGGGCCCGGATGCTGCTCGGCACCGACACCGCGTACCTGACCCTGCCGGACGAGGGCGCCGGCGACACCTACATGCGGGTCACCGACGGCTCGGTCTCCGTCCTGTTCCAGACCCTGCGGCTCAGCCTCGGCGACGGCCTGGGCGGGCTGGTCGCCCAGACCGCCCGCCCGTACGCCACCCCCGACTACCGCACCGACGAACGCTTCCACCACACCGGCACGATCGACGCCGGTGTGCTGGACGAGGGCCTGGTGGCGATCATCGGGGTGCCGCTGCTGCTCGGCGGTCAGGTCATCGGTGTCCTCTTCGCCGCCGACCGCACGCCGCGCGCCTTCTCCCCCGACGAGGTCGCGCTGCTCTGCTCGCTGGCCGCGCACGCCGCGATCGCCCTGGACACCGCCAAGTCGCTGGCCGACACCCGGGCCGCGCTCGCCGAGCTGAACGCCGCCAACGAGCTGGTCCGGGCCCACTCCTCCGCCGTGCAGCGCGCCGAGCAGGCGCACGACCGGCTCACCGACCTGGTGCTGCGCGGCGCCGAGGTGCCGGACGTCGCCGCCGCCGTGGCCGCCCTGCTCGGCGGGGAGATAGCGGTCCTGGACGCCGAGGGCGAACCGCTGGCCGGACGCTCCGCACCCGCCGCCGAACTGGCCGAGGCGGTCGCCGCCTCCCGCGCCGAGGGCCGGTCCGTACGGCACGGCGAGCAGTGGGTCTGCGCGGTGCTGGCCGGACACGACGCGCTCGGCACCATGGTGCTGCGTGGCCGGCCCGACCTCGACGACGCCGACCGGCGGCTGTTCGAGCGGGCCAGCGTGGTCACCGCGCTGCTCCTGCTGCTGCGCCGCTCGGTCGCCGAGACCGAGAACCGGGTCCGCGGCGAACTGCTCACCGACCTGCT
The DNA here is from genome assembly GCF_044757675.1 of Kitasatospora sp. NPDC091257. NCBI lineage: Bacteria > Bacillati > Actinomycetota > Actinomycetes > Kitasatosporales > Streptomycetaceae > Kitasatospora > Kitasatospora sp. NPDC091257. Next base: position 802 of record NZ_JBIVVI010000962.1, on the reverse strand, counting down.
GACCGCCCCCGAACGGGACCCGGGCGGGCTCACCGCGCGCGGCCGCCGGCTCGGCGTCGACCTCGCCCGGCCGCACCTCGTGCTGGTCGCGGAGCCCGCCGACGGGAAGGCCGACGACCGGGCACGGCTGGCCGGTGCGGCCCGGCGCTACCTGTTCGGCTCCCGGGGCGTCAGCGCCGAGCACGCCGAGACGGTGGTACTGCTGGCGCCCGTCGAGAGCGGCAGCACCGACGACCCCGAGGAGACCGCCCGGCAGGCCGCCGAACGGCTGGCCCGGCTGGCCGGGTTCCCGGTCACCGTCGGCGCCGGCCGGCCGGCCGCCGGGCCGTCCGCGCTGGCCGCGTCCTACGGCGAGGGCGTGCGCTGCCTCCGGGCGCTGCGGGTGCTCGGCCGCGCCGGGGAGGGCGCCTCGGCCCGGGCGCTCGGCTTCCTCGGCGTGCTGCTCGGCGACGGCCACGACGTGGACGGCTTCGTCGGCTCGACGCTCGGCCCGCTCCTGGCGTACGACGCCCGGCGCGGGACCGAGCTGGTCCGCACCCTGCGCGCCTACTTCGACTGCGGCGGCAGCCTGACCCGGGCCAAGGACGAGCTGCACGTCCACGTGAACACCGTGGTCCAGCGGCTGGACCGGGTCGAGGCGCTGCTCGGACGGGACTGGAACCAGCCGGAGCGGTCGCTGGAGCTCCAGCTCGCGCTGCGGCTGCAGCTGCTCGCGGGCGGCTGAGCCCGAACAGGCCGACGGCTCGCCCGGGGAGGGCTGCCGCTCCCGGGCCGGACCGCTGCCCGGGGCGGGGCGACTGAC
>NZ_JBIVVI010000961.1:0-3575 GCF_044757675.1 Kitasatospora sp. NPDC091257 | reverse complement strand
GGCCGGGCGGGATGGGGACGTTACCCATGGCAGAGAAGCAACCGAATGAGAAGCTGACCACGTGGTTCGCCCGCAGCGGCTGGTCCAAGGGCGAGTTGGCCCGTCAGGTCAACCGCCGGGCCCGGCAGATCGGCGCCCACCACGTGTCCACCGACACCTCGCGGGTGCGCCGCTGGCTCGACGGCGAACAGCCCCGCGAGCCGATTCCCAAGATCATGTCGGAACTCTTCTCCGAGCGGTTCGGCTCGGTGGTCTCGATCGAGGACCTCGGCCTGCGCGCCGCGATCCCGGTCTCGACCGTGGGCGGCGGCGTCGACCTGCCGTGGAGCGGCCCGCAGACCGTCCAGCTGATCAGCGACTACTCCCGCAGCGACCTCATGCTCAACCGCCGGGGCTTCCTCGGCACCTCGCTGGCGCTGACCGCGGGCGCCGCGCTGATCGAGCCGATGCAGCGCTGGCTCACCCCCGGCCCGACCGGCGTCCCCACCCCGATCCTCACCGCGGCCAACGGCGGCGAGGCGTTCACCGGCCGGCTCTCCGAGCCCGAGCTCGAACTGCTGGAGCAGACCACGGTCATGTTCCGGCAGTGGGACGCGCAGAACGGCGGCGGGCTGCGCCGCAAGGCCGTCGTCGGCCAGCTGCACGAGGTCACCGACCTGCTCCAGGAGACGTACAGCGAGGACACCACCAGGCGGCTGTTCCGGCTCACCGCCGAACTCGCCCACCTGGCCGGGTGGATGTCGTACGACGTCGGGATGCACCCGAGCGCGCAGAAGTACTACGTGCTCGCCCTGCACGCGGCCAAGGAAGCGGGCGACCGCCCGTTCGGCGCGCTGATCCTCACCGACATGAGCCGCCAGATGATCCACCTCAACCGGGGCGAGGACGCCCTGGAACTCATCCACCTGGCCCAGTACGGCAGCCGCGACACCGCCACCCCGCGCCAGCAGTCCCTGCTGTACGCGATGGAGGCGCGCGCCTACGCCACCATCGGCGAGGTCAACCGCTGCGCCCGGGCGGTCCGGCTGGCCGAGGACACCTTCACCGACATCCGGGACGGGGACCAGGAGCCGGACTGGCTGAAGTTCTTCTCGCCGGCCGAGCTGAACGCCGAGAACGCGCACTCCTTCCGCGACCTCGCGTACCACTCGGACAATGCGCAGCTCTACGCCTCGATGTCCGCGCCGGTGATGGAGCGCGCGGTCGACCTGTTCCGCCAGGACGCCGACCACGTGCGCTCGTACGCCTTCAACCTGATCGGCATGGCCAGCGTCCACCTGCTGCAGAGGGAGGCCGAGCAGGCCGCGGTGATGGCCGAGCAGGCGGTGGACATCGCCACCAAGGTGCGCTCGGAGCGGCTGAACTCCCGGGTGCGCAAGACCACTGAGGCCGCGGCGGCCCGGTTCAAGGGCGTGGACGCGGTGAGCCGGCTCAAGGAGCGGGTGGTCCAGGACATCCCGGAGTTCGTCTCGGTGGTCTGACCGGTCGGTGGTCCGCCGGTCGGTGGTCCGACCGGCCCCGCCGAGGGTCTTCCGAGGGATGCTCCACCGACCGTGGCGGCCGCCGCCGTCACGGTCGGTGGTATGTCCGGCGGCCGGTGGCACGGCGCGCGGCCGGACTGCGGGGACGCGGGGCCGCGGTTCACGCAGTCGTAACCCCTGCGTCGCACACGTCACGGCGGTGAAACAACCGGTCGCACTGGCCGAAACCAGCCTTCGGCACGCTCCTCCTCAACGCCGACACCCCGGGTGGCACCACGGGACGGGTCCCCGGGCGCGGGTCGGCCTGGACGCAGAGGAGACGCCGATGCCGGACGGCTTCAGCGCGGGCGACACCGCCTTCGTGCTCATCAGTGCGGCCCTGGTCATGCTGATGACCCCTGGGCTGGCCTTCTTCTACGGGGGCATGGTCAGGGCCAAGAGCACGCTGAACATGCTGGCGATGAGCTTCCTCTCGCTCGGCATCGTCAGCGTGCTGTGGGTCCTGTACGGCTACTCGCTCAGCTTCGGGTCCGACTCCTTCGCCGGGCTGATCGGCAACCTGGACCACCTCGGGATGCGCGGCCTCGGCCTCAACGAGCTGACCGGCTCCATCCCGGTCACCGCCTTCGCGCTCTTCCAGCTGATGTTCGCGGTCATCACCCCGGCGCTGATCAGCGGCGCCGTCGCGGACCGGGCGAGATTCGCGGCCTGGGGCCTGTTCATCGCGCTCTGGGTGACGATCGTCTACTTCCCGGTGGCGCACTGGGTCTTCTTCTTCGACGGCGGCCACGGCGGCTGGCTCGGCGACCGCAACGGCGTGATCGACTTCGCCGGCGGGACGGCCGTGCACATCAACGCGGGCGTCGCCGGCCTCGCGCTCTGCCTGGTGCTGGGCAAGCGGATCGGCTTCAAGAAGGACCCGATGCGCCCGCACAGCCTGCCGCTGGTGATGCTCGGCTCCGGGCTGCTCTGGTTCGGCTGGTTCGGCTTCAACGCGGGCTCGGCGCTGGCGGCCAACGGCGTCGCCGCGATGGCGATGGTCAACACCCAGGTCGCCACCGGTGCGGCGCTGGTCGGCTGGCTGCTCTACGAGAGGTTCAAGCACGGCGCCTTCACCACGCTGGGCGCCGCCTCCGGCGCGGTGGCCGGGCTGGTCGCGATCACCCCGGCCTGCGGTTCGGTGAGCCCGCTCGGCGCGGTGGCGATCGGGCTGGTGGCGGGTGCGGTCTGCTGCGCCGCGGTCTCGCTCAAGTACCGCTGGGGCTTCGACGACTCGCTCGACGTGGTGGGCGTGCACGCGGTCGGCGGGGCGATCGGTTCGCTGCTGGTCGGCCTGTTCGCCACCGGCGGGGTCGGCCAGGGCGTCAAGGGCCTGTTCTACGGGGGCGGGATCGGGCAGCTGGGCAAGCAGGCGATGGGCGTGGCGGTGGTCGCGGCGTACTCCTTCGTGCTGTCCTGGCTGCTGGCCAAGGCGGTCGACCGGCTGGTCGGCTTCCGGGTCGCCGGGGAGGTCGAGGTGGCCGGCATCGACCAGGCCGAACACGCCGAGTCCGCCTACGATTTCAGCGCCGTGGGGGCGGGCCTGGCCCGGGCCCTGCCGGGCCTGGCCGTCGCTGCCGCGAAGCCCGCCGCAGAACGGTCCGCCGCCGCGGAGCCCGTCGCCGAGCGGTCCGCCGCCGCGGCTCCCGCCGAGAAGCCCGCCGAGAAGAAGACCGAGGTCGACGCCCGATGAAGCTCATCACCGCCGTGATCAAGCCGTACCGACTGGACGAGGTGAAGGCCGCCCTCCAGGCCTTCGGGGTGCACGGCCTGACCGTCACCGAGGCCAGCGGCTACGGCCGCCAGCGCGGCCACACCGAGGTGTACCGGGGGGCCGAGTACACCGTGGACCTGGTGCCGAAGGTCAGGATCGAGGTCCTGGTCGAGGACGAGGACGCCGAGGACCTGATCGACGTCCTGGTGAAGGCCGCCCGGACCGGGAAGATCGGCGACGGCAAGGTGTGGAGCATTCCGGTCGACACCGCCGTACGGGTCCGGACCGGCGAGCGCGGCCCGGACGCCCTGTAGCCCCGCGCCGGACGGCGGACCTGCCAC
>NZ_JBIVVI010000960.1:0-3578 GCF_044757675.1 Kitasatospora sp. NPDC091257 | reverse complement strand
CCCCGCGGGCCCGGACTCCCCCGGCCCGCCCGGCCCGCCCGGCTCCCCCGCCGCGAACGGGGACGGCGCGGCCTTCCCCGCCGTGCCGGTGCGCCCGGAGAACCTCATGTACGTCGTCTACACCTCGGGTTCCACCGGCCTGCCCAAGGGCGTCGCGGTGACGTACGGCAGCGTCCTGGCGTTCTGCCTGGACGGGTGCTGGTCGGCCGAGACCCTCGAACGGGTGCTGGTGCAGGCCAACCACGCCTTCGACGCCGCCACCTACGAGATCTGGACGACGCTGCTGCACGGCGGCCGGCTGGTGCTGGTGCCGCCCGGGGACGTCGACACGGTCGAGCGCGGCCGGCTGATCGCGGACCAGAAGGTGACCAGCGTGCACGCCACGGCCGGGCACTTCCGGGTGCTCGCGGAGCAGGCCCCGCACATCTTCGCCGGGGTGCGCGAGGTGTCCACCGGCGGCGACGTGGTCTCCGCGCACGCCGTACGGACGCTGCTGCGCTCCCACCCGGGCCTGGTGGTGCGCACCACCTACGGCCCGACCGAGTCCACCGCCTTCGCCACCCAGCTGCCCTTCACCGACCCGGACGCGGTGCCCGACGCGGTGCCGCTGGGCCTGCCGATGGACAACACCAGGGCGTTCGTCCTGGACGCGTTCCTGCGGCCCGTGCCGGTCGGCATGACGGGCGAGCTCTACCTCGCCGGGGCCGGGCTGGCGCGCGGCTACCTGGGGCGCGCCTCGCTCACCGCGGAGCGCTTCGTCGCCTGCCCCTTCCCCGCCGAGGGCGAGCCCGAGGGCGCGCGGATGTACCGCACCGGCGACCTGGCGCAGTGGACCCGGGACGGGCAGCTGCTCTTCCTCGGCCGCGCCGACAAGCAGCTCAAGATCCGCGGGTTCCGCGTCGAGCCGGCCGAGATCGAGGCCGTGCTCGCCGCCCACCCGGGCGTCGCGCAGGCGCTGGTGGTCGCGGTCGAGGACGCGGACGGCCGCAAGCGGCTGGCCGGGTACGCGGTGCCGGCCGGCGGCCGGGAGGCCCCGCCCGAGCCGCGGGCTCTGGTGGAGTACCTCGCCGGGAAGCTGCCCGCCTACCTGGTCCCGGCCTCGGTGACCGTGCTGGAGGCGCTGCCGGTGACGGCGAACGGCAAGGTCGACCGGGCCGCCCTGCCGCGGCCCGTCTTCGCCGGCCCGGCGCAGGGGCGCGCCGCGGCCACCGACGCGGAGGAGCTGCTGTGCCGGCTCTTCGCCGAGGTGCTGAACCTGGAACGGGTGGGCGCGGAGGACTCGTTCTTCGGCCTCGGCGGCGACTCGATCACCTCGATGCTGCTGGCGGGGCGGGCACGCAAGGCCGGGCTGGCGATCACGCCGCGCCAGGTCTTCGAGCTGCGCACGCCCGCGGAGCTCGCGCGGGTGGCCGAGCCGGTCGACGCCGAGCGGGCGGCCCGCCCCGAGGACGTCCCCTGGGGCCCGGTGCCGCTGACCCCGGTGATGCACGAGATCGCGGCCCGCACGGGTTCGGCCGCGCGCGCGGGCAGCCAGTCGATGGTGCTGACCGCCCCGCCCGGTCTGACGCCCGGCCTGCTGGCCGCCGTGCTGCACACCGTCCTCGACCGGCACGACGTGCTGCGGGCGCGGCTGGAGGAGGCGGACGGGCGGCTGGTGGTCCCCGAGCCCGGCACGGCCCCGGCCGTCGCCGCGGCGGACCTGGTGACCCGGGTGGAGGCGGCGGGCCTGGACGGGGCGCGGCTGGACGCGCTGCTCGACGAGCAGGCCGCGGCCGCCGAGGCCGCGCTCGCGCCGCGGGACGGCGTGATGCTGCGGGCCGTGCTCGTCGAGCGCGGCGCCGCGCAGGGCGCCCTGGTACTGCTGACGGCCCACCACCTGGTGATCGACGGGGTCTCCTGGCGGGTGCTGATGCCCGATCTGGCGCTCGCCCACACGGCCCTGGCCGCCGGGGGCGCGGACGCGGCGCGGGCGGCCGTCGCCCCCGAGCCGACCTCGTTCCGCCGCTGGGCGGGCGCCCTGGCGGAGCGGGCCAGGGCGCAGCGGACGGTGGACGAGCTGCCGGCCTGGCGGCGGGTGCTCGACCGGGTCGAGCCGCCGATCGCCGGGCGTGCGCCGGACCCGCGGACCGACACCGTGGGGGGCGGGGTGTCCCGCGCCGAGCTGACCGTTCCGGCGCCGATGGCGGGAGCGCTGCTGGCGGCCCTGCCCGCGGCCTACCACGCGGGGGTCGACGACGTGCTGCTGTCCGGGCTGACGGCGGCGCTCGACGAGTGGCTGCGGGCGCGCGGCGGGCGGTCCCCGGAGGGCTTCCTGATCGACCGGGAGGCGCACGGCCGGGTGCCGCTGGCCGAGGACATGGACCTGACGCGCACGGTCGGCTGGTTCACCGCCGTCCATCCGGTGTGGCTGGAGCCCGGTCCGGTCGACACGGCCGAGGTCCGGGCGGGCGGGGCGGACGCGGCGCGGCTGATCAAGCGGGTCAAGGAGCAGCTGCGGCAGGTGCCGGGCGACGGTCTGGGGTACGGGCTGCTGCGGTACGTGAACCCGGCCACGCGGGCGGTGCTGGAGCCGCTGGCGCAGCCGCAGATCGGGTTCAACTACCTGGGCCGGTTCGGCGGGGCCGGCGGGGCCGGCGGGGTCGGTGGTCGCGTCGTGGGACCGGGGCGTACGGACGGTGGTCATGGGGGGTCAGGCCGCCTTCCGGTTCAGCCGCATCAGGAACAGCATCGGGCCGAGGGTGACGACGAACAGCAGCAGGCTGAGCGCCGAGGCGTAGCCCAGGTGCCCGTTGAAGCCACGGCTGTACATCTGGATCAGCATCACCACCGACATGTCCCGGCCGCCGGGGCCGCCCAGACCGTTGGAGAGCACGTACAGCTCGGAGAAGACGCGCAGCGAGCTCACCGAGATCAGCGCCGAGATCAGGATCATGGTCGGGCGTACCCCGGGCAGGGTGACGTGCCAGAACCGGTGCAGCGGGCCGGCGCCGTCCACGGCCGCGGCCTCGTGCAGCTCGCGCGGGACGTTGGCGAGCGCGGACAGGTAGATGACCATGTAGTAGCCGAGGCCCTTCCAGACGGTCAGGGCGATCGCGCTGAACAGCAGCAGCCAGCGATCGGTCAGGAAGGCGACCGGGGAGCCGGCCAGCCCGGCCTGCTGCAGCAGACCGTTGGCCAGGCCCCGTTCGTCCAGCACCCAGCCCCAGATCAGCGCCACCACGACGGCGGAGGCGATCACCGGGGTGTAGAAGGCGGTGCGGAAGAACGTGATGCCGGGAATCCTGCGCTGCACCAGCAGGGCGAGCAGCAGCGGCAGGACGGTCAGCAGGGGCAGGCAGACCAGCATGAACACGATGCTGTTGAGCAGGGCGTCGGCGAGCTGCTCGTCGTCCAGCAGCCGGCCGAAGTTCTCCAGTCCGGTGAACCGCCCGCCGCCCAGGGGCTTGGCGTTGGTGAAGGACAGGATCACCGTGTTGACGGCCGGCCAGAGGTTGAAGACGGCCAGCCAGACTATCGCGGGCCCGGCGAGCAGCCAGGGGGTGAACCAACGCCGGTGGGTCATGCCGTGCCTTCCTGGG
>NZ_JBIVVI010000959.1:0-3578 GCF_044757675.1 Kitasatospora sp. NPDC091257 | reverse complement strand
AACAAGGCGGCCAGAAGATCAGCGACAGACACCCATCATGATCGACAACTTTCAAGATCCACGGGCGGCTTTCACGGAACTCGCGCCAGAGCCAGTCTGCCGCGTCCGCTGACAAACGACCTGCGGATGCCCGGTGCGGTCCGGACGCCCGGTGCGGTCCGGACGCCCGGCATGGCCGGCTGACCGCCTCATCTCCAGCCAACGGCCCTGACGTTTCCACGAACAGCCCCGGCGAGAGTCCTCTCACAACACCTGGAAGCCCGCTCGGTGGCCGGCCGCGAGGCTCGGCTGCGGATGCTTCACCGTGCGGCCGCGCAGAGCAGCTCGCGAGGTGGGCGCAGGACGTCGACCGGGCCACGGCCGACGAGCTCGTACGGACCGTTGAGGCGAGGGAGCCAGCCTGTGGAGGCCCCTATCTCCGCCGCAGCAAGCGCCTCATGAATCCGGCCCTGGGCGTGGCAGGCCCGATCGAACCGTCATCGTTTCGCCGGGTGACGGCTTCGATGGTGGTGCCCTTCACTCGCTCCCCGCGGTGGAGCTGGCCGGCTTCGTCCCGCTCCCACGTCCGCCCCTGAGCGTCCTGGAACGCAATGGTGACGGGTTGCTGAACGGTCCCCGGCGGTACCGCAACGCTGATGTCGCGCTGCACCGTCTCCTTGGGCGGAATCAAGCCGATGGCGATGTTCACCACGTCGGTCTCGCCCGGAAGCTCGCCGGGCGCGGCGGTCCGCAGGACCACCACGGTGTTGAACACCGGCTGATCCGAGCCGTTGTGCACAACGACCGAGTCGTAGCGGTAGAGGTTCCCTGGGCCCTCTCCGGTGTCCGGACCGGTCCAGGCGGCGACCTTCGCCGCATACTCCTCGCTGTCCTTGCGTCGGTCGCGCCAGTGGGTGCGCAGGTGCATCGTGATGGTCCCCACGGCCACCGCGACGCTGACGGCAAGTCCGGTGTAGGAGACCCACGACGGCGCACCAGCGCCCGGGGCGGCGATGAGCCGGTACGGCGCGCTGGTGATCGTCACGGCGTAACCGTAGGGGTCGCGTCTACCGCTCGGGAAGGTTCTTCGTAACCCTGCCGGCCCACGCGGACAGCTGGTCGGCGCCTGCGAGGACTCGCTGGAGTGCACAGACCCGCCCCGGCTGACCGTGATGATCAGCGCCACCTGCTGAGTCCGGCGGGGGGCGGGCGCCGGAGAAGCCCCCGCCGGGGCTTCCTTGCGGCTGGAAACCCGACGCGTCCAGTGGGAGGGCATTGTCGCCGCCGTCCGACCGGACGCAGCGAAGCGGGTGCGGCACTGCCGGATCGGCCGAAGGCCGATGCACCCCACCACTTTCAGTGCCTGACGGTGAACCGGTGACTGTGCGGACGGTCAGCGCCATTCGCCGACGATGAGGCCCGGGAGTGTTCGGGGAACTTCACCGCGCTGTACGGTCGGGCGATTACCGCAGCCGTCGACACAGGAGCCGAGATGGGCCCGGATCATGATTCCGACTGGTTCTGGGAGGTCCTGGAAGCGACACGACCGCGTCTGTCCGCCCTGGAGTCGTGGTTGGAGTCCCACTCGCGGGAGGTGCTCGAAGCCTTCGCGCTCGCATACGAGTCCGCGGCGGAATCGCTGGCCGACTTCTCGGAAGGTGTGAGCGTGGACGGGGACGTCTGGTCCGAAGACAGCACCGAGGATCTGTGCATGTGGGTGGTCGGGCAGGGCTACGGGCTGTGGAGCTCGGTGGTTGGGGGACAGCTGCGGCTGGAAGAAGCCGCTCATATGTACCTGGGCCGTGCTCCGCTGCTTCCCGAAGGCGTGGCGCTGTGGGACGGGGATGTCTCGGACCCCGAGCACAGGGGCTACCAGTCTCCCGGGGCCATCGTCCACGGCGTCTACCGGACGCGATTCGGCGAGGAGCTCCATGAACGGCTTGAGGCCATGTGAGGAGATTGCCCGGGCCGGGCGGGTAACGCGGCGGGGCTCCTGGCAGAGGCAGCGGTTGTCCGGGCCGGTCGCATCGCCAGGAGCTCCCTGTGTCCTTTTGCCCTGCCGGGACTGGTGATGCCGACTCTGTCCCGGCTCCGGCGTGTTGTTGCGTGGACTGCCGGTTCGGTCGTAGTGACGCACGTCCGCCGCAGCCGGGTCGGTATCCCTCGTTCATGAGCGTCATCGAGGCCCTGGAGAAGAGGCTGCGCGAGGCCCTGAACCGCTTCGACACGGCGCTGGAGCCGGGCACCACGGGCGGGGTGGACAGCGTCAAGAAGCACGGCGAGCCGTGGATCAAGGTCTCGCCGCTGGGCAAGCAGGAGGAGCCGGAGAACCTCGTCGCGCTGAAGGCGGAGATCGAACGCCGCTGGGGCACCGTCGACCTGATCGACGTCCTCAAGGAGGCCGAGTTCGCCACCGGTTTCACGTCCGAGTTCACCTCGGTCGCCACCAGGGAGGCGGTCCCGAAGGCGGGCGGAGGGCTGGCTGCACGTCCTCACCGGCCGCCGCCCGCGCCCTGTGGCCGAACAAGACCTTCAGGACATCGCTCTGATCCTGGCCGACTACCTCCAGCAGTGGGCCGACGACGCAGCCGCCCAGGTCGCGCAGAGCCGGGCGAACGGCTACGGCCCGCCGAGAACTCCACTCACCAAGGCGCTGACGGCGGCGGTCCCGGACTTCGCCCGGACCGTCCTGGGGCCGAACTGCCGCGCCTACCGGGAACTACGGCTGCCCGTAGGCCCCGACGGCAAGGGCCGGTATGGGCGCGCGGACGTGGTGATCTGGACGCCGCTGCTGCCGGACCTCGTCATCGAGCTCGACTCCCGCCCCCAACCCGGCGTCCGCGCAGAAACTCGCCTTCGCCCGCGACGCTGGCGCGTTCCCGCTCCGGGCCCGCTTCGGAGAGGGAGGCGTCGACAAGATCGACGGCATGATGGTCCTCGCGCTGGCCGGCCTCGAACGACTGGGCATCACGGACCGGGCCCGGCAGGTGTTCGACCAGCCGAGATCCTGCCGGCCGTCGGCGTGGGCGTCCTCGGGCTCGATAGCCGCACGGAGGACGACGCGGTCGCGTATCTGCTCCAGCAGCTCAACCACGAACGGACCATGACCGAGGTCACGGCCGAGCGGGTCACGCTCCACGGGCTGCGCGGGCACGGCACCAGCCCCATCGCCGGGTCCCCGGCACACCACGGCGCCCCCGCCCTCATCAGGGCAAGGGCGCCGCCTATGCGTACGCGCACGGTTCAGGCGTCCACGACGCCGTCAGGCTTCGGCCACTCCGGGATCATCCGGGATCAGGGGTTGGCCTGCCGGACCCACTTCTGGCTGTTGCCGCCGTTGCAGGTCTGCTGGACGAGCAGGCTGCCGCTGCCGGTCGCGCCGCCCGCGACGTCGATGCACAGGCCCGAGTCCGCGGCGCGAAGGGTGCCGTCGGGGTAGAGCCGCCACTGCTGGTTGGTGTTGTGGGAGCCGCATCCCCAGACGGTCACCTTGCCGCCCGGAGTGCTCTCGCCGTTGTTGTCCAGGCACACGTCGTAGCCGAGGGGGTCCGTCGCTCCCAAGCGAAGGAAGCCCTGGATCACGCCCTGGGGGCTGAGGG
>NZ_JBIVVI010000958.1:0-3582 GCF_044757675.1 Kitasatospora sp. NPDC091257 | reverse complement strand
GCCTGCCCGGCGGCGGGGCCTCCCCGGGAGACGTGGGCCTTCGGGTCCCCCGTGATCGTCAGCTCCACCTCCACCACCGGGGACGGCGTTCCCGGCTCGGCGGCCACGGACGCGCGGGCGAGCTCCGGCAGCGGCCCCCGGTGGAGGTCGGAGGTGTGCAGCGGAGTGGCGATCGCGGCCGCCGCGCCGGTGAGCAGGACGGCGGCCAGCGTCGCCGAGGACCCGCGCCGGCGCAGGACCCCCGGCCGGATGAGCAGCAGGACGGCCGCGAGCATGGCAAGGCCGGCCGCGGTGAGGGCGAGGGCCTCGTACCCCGGTTCCAGACCAAGGAGCGCCGCCGTGACCGTCCAGGCCGAGACGGCGGGCAGCAGCAGCCGGAAGTCGGCGCCCGCGGAGCGGGGCGCGGCGGCCGGACCGGCCGGCGTGGTGGCGGCGGACATGGCGGTACCTCCCTTCGGTGGCCGGGGAAGCGGGCGGGGACGACGGCGGTGGCGGCGTCAGAGGGTGAGGAGCGGGCGGAGTTCCGCGTACGTGCGGGCGCCGATGCCGCTGACCTGCCGGAGTTGGTCGAGGGAGCGGAAGGAGCCGTGCGAGGTGCGGTAGGCGAGGATGCGCTGGGCGAGGGTGGGGCCGACGCCGGGAAGGGTGTCGAGCTGTTCGAGCGTGGCGCGGTTGAGGCTGACGGGTGGTCGGGGCGCGGCGGGGCCCGGAGGTCCGCTCCCGCTGCCGACGACGGCCGGGGCGGGGGCGGGCCCCGGTTCGCCGACCAGGATCTGCTCACCGTCCGTCAGGATGCGGGCCAGGTTGAGGCTCCTGGTGTCCGTCTCCGGCAGCGGCCCGCCTGCCGCCCGCAGGGCGTCGGCCACCCGGGAGCCGCCGGGCAGGGTGTGCAGGCCGGGGAGGTGGACCCGCCCGCCGATGTCCACCACGACCTCCGCCCCGGCACCGGCGGCAGGCCCGGCCCTGGGGTCGACGGCGGAGGCGTCGGCGGGAGCGGGCGGCTCGACTCCCGCCGGTGCCGCGACGGCCGCCGGCGCGGGCACGGCGACCGTCTCCGGCCGGGCCAGCCAGAAGTGCTGTACGGCGTAGCCGACCGCGAACAGCAGCAGGATGGCCAGCCCGGCCACCGCGCGCCGGTCGAGCGCCAACGCCGAGCCGAGCGGGGGGAACGAGGCGAACGAGGGGACTCGCGGACGTGCCCCGGCCTCCGGTGGATCCACAGCATCACCCGGATCCACAGTGTCACCCGGATCCGGCGCGGCACCCACGTCCGGCGTTGCCGGCACCGCCGCCGGCACCGCTGCCTGAGACGGCAACGACGGGCCGCCGGCAGCCGCCGCCCGGCCCCTTGTCGGCGATGCGGCCGACCCCGGGGAGCCCTCGCCGACGCCGCCCTCCGGCTCGTCACCCGCCGGCTCGTCACCCGCCGGCAGCAGCGCGGCCATCCGCAGCCGTACCGTCTCGTCGATCGCATGGCGCTTCGCCGCGCCCAGGCCCATGGTCGTCATGCCGAGGACGGTAGGAGTCCTCCGGCGAGCGCACGGAAATCAACCAAACCCTGTGGACAACCCGGGGGTTGTGGATAAAAAGTGTCACTCACAGGAGTGAGCACGGCCGTCCGAAATTGACCAGCCGACCAAGCAACCGGGCACCCAGCCGGACCGCCCGACACCGGCAACCACCCGCACCACTCAGCGCGGCGCGACCACCACCGCCAGCAGCCCCGGCCCGACGTGCGCGCCGATCACCGCCCCCACCTCGCCCACGTACAGCTCCCGCAGCCCCGGCACCCGGGCCCGCAGCCGCTCCGCGAGCGGTTCGGCCCGGTCCTCGGCCGCCAGGTGGTGCACGGTGATGTCGACCTCCTGCTCCCCCGACCGCTCGACCGCGATCTCCTCCAGCCGCGCGATCGCCCGCGACGCCGTCCGCACCTTCTCCAGCGGCTCGATCCGCCCGCCGTCCAGGTGCAGCAGCGGCTTGACCGCCAGGGCCGAGCCGAGCAGCGCCCGCGCCGCCCCGATCCGGCCGCCGCGCCGCAGGTGCTCCAGGGTGTCGACGTAGAAGAACCCGCTGGTCCGGGCCGCCCGCCGCTCGGCCGCCTCGGCCGCCTCCGCCAGGCCCTGCCCGGCCGCGATGGCCTCGGCCGCCGACAGCACCCCGTACCCGAGCGCCATCCCGACCAGCCGGCTGTCCACCACCCGCACCGGTACGGGAGCCTCGGCGGCGGCCAGCCGGGCGGCCTCGACGGTGCCGGACAGTTCCCCGGAGATGTGCACCGAGACGATCCCCTTCGCCCCGGCCTCGGCGGCCGCCCGGTAGGTGGCGGCGAAGGTCTCCGGGTTCGGCCGGGAGGTGGTCACCCGCTGCTTGCCGCGCAGCGCCTCGGCGACGTCCTTCGGGGAGATCTCGACGCCCTCGCTCAGGACCGAGTCACCGACCGCGACGCTCAGCGGGACCACCGTGATCCCGTGCCGGTCGAGGGTCTCCTGCGGCAGATAGGCCGTGGAATCGGTGACAAGCGCGAGGTCGGAGGGCATGAGCCGGAGGTTACTCCCCGCCGGTCCGGGAGGACAGCGCCCGGTCCGGGCACCGGCCGAAGGCCTCGCGCCGCCCCGTCGGCTCAGCCTGCCGAGGGCCCCGTCGAAGGCCCGGCCGAGGGCTTGCGCAGCCGCTGCGCCAGCTTGGCCAGCGGATCGGCGAGCCCGAGCAGCTCCTCGGCACTCGCACGCCCCTTCCCGTCGGTCAGCCGGGCCCGAGCCGCACTCCCGGCCGCACCGCCGGAACCGCCGGAACCGCCGGAACCCGAAGCACCCCGAGCACCCCGAGCACCCGAAGCACCCGAAGCCTGGCCGGAGGACGCACCCCCCGCGGTGTCCCAGTGCCGCAGCGCCCCCGCCTCGCTCTCGCACTCCTGGCTCAGCCGGCTCAGCTCGTCGTCCGCGAACCGCTGCATCCGGTCCTGCGCCGCCCAGCGCATGGTCTCCGCCGAGTGCGTGATCCGCTCGGCCCGCTCGCGCAGCTCGGGCAGCTTGGCGGCGATCCGCGCGGTCTCCAGCTCACGCTCCAGCATCCGCAGCTCGCCGTCGAGCTCGGCGGCGTGCTCGTCGAGCCGCTTCAGCAGGGCGAGCGACTCGCCGAGCTGGCCGTCCTGCGCGAGGCCGCTCTCCAGCACCTGCCGGGTGCCGTCGAGCGAGGTCCGCAGGCGGAGCCGGACGGAGGCGATCTGTGCGGACGGGCCGACCTTGGTGTACGTCTTCGCCTTGAGGGTGGCGGTCTCCACGGCCCGGCGGGCGTTGGCCTCGTGCTTCTCGATCTTCGCGCCGACGGCCTTGGCGGCCTTGACCGTGCCGACCACGGCCAGCACCGTCACCGCGACCCCGAAGAGCAGGACCAGGCCGATCATCACGCCGAACACGTCCATCGCGCGCCACCTTCCGCCGTCGTTCCGGCCCCCACCGGGCCCAACGCGGGCCGCAATTGCCGAGGGTTCCACGGTAGCCGCCGGAAGCCGTCCGGGGGCAGCCCGAGCGGCCCCCGCGGACGGAGATCAGGGTCAGATCCGGGATCTCCCCGAGGGTCCCC
>NZ_JBIVVI010000957.1:0-3587 GCF_044757675.1 Kitasatospora sp. NPDC091257 | reverse complement strand
GGGGAGCGCTCGTGGGGGAGCGTCATGCCCTGGTATCCCCGTTGACGTGCCTTGGTCAAACGAGAGGGATGGGTGGCGGGCCGGGAACGGCGCCGGGCCCGGGAGCCTTCGCAACGGCTCCCGGGCCCGGCGTTCCCGCGCGGGGCGGGCGGGTCAGGAGCCCGCCGCCACCGCGGCCCGCCGCCGTCGGCCCACCACGGCCGAGGCCGCCAGCACGATGGCTGCGGCGACCAGCGACAGGTACATCTGCTTGCGCCCGTCGGCGTCGGTGAACATGTACGCCATGACGAACCCGATCATGCCCATGGCCGTCCAGGTCAGGTACGGGTACAGCCACATCCGGACGGTGTGCCGCTCGGGCATCTCGCGCTCGATGATCTTCCGCATCCGCAGCTGGGTGGCGCAGATCACCAGCCAGACGAAGAGCGCCACGGCGCCGGAGGAGTTGAGCAGGAAGGCGAACACGGT
This sequence comes from Kitasatospora sp. NPDC091257, assembly GCF_044757675.1. Taxonomy (NCBI): domain Bacteria; kingdom Bacillati; phylum Actinomycetota; class Actinomycetes; order Kitasatosporales; family Streptomycetaceae; genus Kitasatospora; species Kitasatospora sp. NPDC091257. The sequence goes on along the minus strand of NZ_JBIVVI010000957.1, from coordinate 3,119 downwards.
GTCCGGCGAGGTGTAGTTGAAGAAGACCGCGACGAAGCCGAAGACCACCGAGGAGAGGATGGCCACCCGCGGCACGCCGCGCGAGGTCACGGTGGCGAAGGCCTTGGGCGCGTCCCCGCGCTGGCCGAGCGAGAAGGCCATCCGGGAGGCGGTGTACATCCCGGAGTTGAGGCAGGACAGCACCGCCGTCAGCACGATCACGTCCATCACCTGGCCGGCGCCCGAGATGCCGATGTGGTCCAGCACCGCCACGTACGGGCTGGCCTTCACGTCGGCGGAGTCCCACGGGAGCAGGGTGACCACGAGCAGGATCGAGCCCAGGTAGAAGATCCCGATGCGCCAGATGACGCTGTTGGTGGCCTTGCTGACCGCCTTCTCCGGGTCCTCCGACTCGCCGGCGGCCAGGGTGACGATCTCGCTGCCCATGAAGGCGAAGACCACGGTGAGCATACCGGTGAACACCGCGCCCACCCCGTGCGGCAGGAAGCCGCCGTGACCGGTGAGGTTGCTGGCGCCGACCGCGTGGGTGCCCGGCAGCAGACCGAAGGCGGCGAGGGTGCCGATCACCAGGAACGCGGCGATCGCGACCACCTTGATCCCGGCGAACCAGAACTCGAACTCGCCGTAGGAGGCGACCGAGAAGAGGTTGGTGGCGGTCAGCACCGCCATCACTATCAGCGCCCAGCCCCACTGCGGCACGCCGGGCACCCAGTTGTTGAGGATCTTCGCGCCGGCGGTCGCCTCGACCGCGAGCACCACGACCCAGAAGAACCAGTACAGCCAGCCGATGGAGAAGCCGGCCCAGCGGCCGAGCGCGCGGTCCGCGTACGCCGAGAAGGAGCCGCTCTGCGGGTCGGCCGCGGCCATCTCGCCGAGCATCCGCATCACGAGCACGACCAGCGCGCCGGCCAGCGCGTACGAGAGCAGGATGCCCGGGCCGGTGGTCGCGATGCCCGCGCCGGAGCCGACGAAGAGGCCGGCGCCGATCACGCCGCCGATGGCGATCATCGACAGGTGGCGGTTCTTGAGTCCGGCCTTCAGGTGGCCGTCGCCGCCCTCTCCGGTCGGACTCGGCTGGTGGGGGAGCCTGGTGGCCGTCGTGGGCTTGGTGGTGTCCGCACTCATCAAGGTGCCCTGTGCCTTTCCAGCGCGGTGTGACCCTCGACTCGTCGCGCCGGAGGGTGGGGGACTTGCCCGCGCATTGCGTCGCAACCTAACTTCTACGCCCGAGTATCGGAACAATGCTTTGATAACTGTTCGCTTACCGGACGTAAAAAGCCTGGTCAGGGTGGGTGGAAAGGTGGCATGGAAACCTCAGATCTGACGCATGGTCAGTATTCGAAAAGGTTGCCAAGCTCTGTTGGGGCTCAAATCGCCCGCACCTGCGCGGTCAGATCGGCCGCGCGTCGAGGACGGTGATCGCGGCCCCGTCCGCCGGTCGCCCGGTCAGCCGGGCGGCCAGGATCCGGGGGATGTCCTCCTCCTGCGAGTATCCGGGCAGGACGGTCACCTCCGCGCGCCGTGTGCCGGGCTCGCCCCGCACCGCGTACGTCACCAGGTAGCCGTACCGCTCCGGCGGCGGCGCCTGGTCCCGGTCCTGCCGGCCCTGCCGGCTCCGGACGGTCATCCGCATCGACCTCCTCGGCCCATTGTCGGCGCGGTGTGGACGATCCGCGCGAATCCGGGCAGAGTGGGACTCTCGGGGCATGCCGTAGGAGCATCCCGAGCGTGCTCGGCGCCGGCCGGTTCCCGGCGCCGGTCAGGAGCGACCCCATGCAGACCACCTGGAAGGGGACGATCAGCTTCGGGCTGGTCAGCATCCCCGTCCACCTGTACTCCGCGACCCAGGAGCACGACGTCCCGCTGCACCAGGTGCACGCCAAGGACGGCGGCCGGGTGCGGATGAAGCGGTACTGCGAGCAGGAGGAGAAGGAGGTCCCGTACGCGGAGATCGCCAAGGGGTACGAGTCCCCCGACGGGCGGACCGTGACGCTCTCCGACGAGGACCTCGCCGACCTGCCGCTGCCCAGCAAGAAGATCATCGACGTGCTGGCCTTCGTGGACGAGGGCGAGATCGATCCGCTGATGTTCTCCAAGGCCTACTACGTGGGCGTCGCCGACAAGGCCGCCGCCAAGCCGTACGCGCTGCTGCGCGACGCGCTCACCGAGTCCGGACAGATCGCCGTCACCAAGATCGCGCTGCGCACCCGGGAGTCGCCCGCGGTGCTGCGGGTGCACGACAACACCCTGGTGCTCCAGACCTGCATCTGGCCCGACGAGGTCCGCCCGGTGGCCGGCATCGCGCCCGAGGGGGACGTCACCGTCCGGCCGCAGGAGCTCAAGATGGCGCGGTCGCTGATGGACACCCTCTCCGAGGACTTCGACCTGGCCCAGCTCCACGACGACTACCAGCAGGCGCTGCAGCAGGTGATCACCGCGCGGCTGGAGGGCGTGGAGGTCCCGCACGAGGAGGAGCCGGGCGAGGCGCCGGACAACGTGATCGACCTGATGGAGGCGCTGCGCAGCAGCCTCAAGCAGGCCAAGGGCGGGCGGGGCGCCGGAGCCGAGGGTGCCGGAGCCGGGGACGTCGACGCCGGGGAGGAGCCCGCGCCGCGCAAGCGCGCCCCGGCGAGGAAGACCGCCCCGAAGGCGGGCCCGAAGTCCGCCGAGAAGTCCGCCGAGAAGACCTCCGCGAAGGCCTCCGCGAAGACCTCCGGGACAGGCGCCACGAGGAGTCCGGCGGCGAAGAGGACCGCCACCCGGAAGTCCTCGGCCCCCCGCAAGGCCTCCTGACCCTCCCGGGTCAGGCGTTCCTCCCATCCAGCCGTCCAGCCTTGGAGGCGATCCCGATGGACCTGCTGACGTACCAGGAAGTCGAAGCCCAGGCCGACGCCGCCGCGGGTCCCGAAGCCCGCAGGGCCCAGGGTTTCGGGCACCGCGTCTGGCACTGGCTGCTCAGTCTGAGCCCCACCGTGGTGACGTTCATGATCGCGCTCTCGATCGGCCTCTGCATGGTCGCCGTCCAGGTGAGCCTGCTGCCGGTGCTGATACCGATGGCGATCTTCTGGGGCCTGACGCTCATCGCGATGGGCGGCGTGATCGCCCGCTGGATGACCCCC
>NZ_JBIVVI010000956.1:0-3589 GCF_044757675.1 Kitasatospora sp. NPDC091257 | reverse complement strand
CGTTCGCCCCCCTGCGCCCGCCCGCCCGGCGGGCCGCCGAGGCCGAGGCGCAGCGGGTGCTGGCCTTCGCGGGGGCGGGCGAGGACGGCGCGGTGCGGTTCGAGGCCCCCGGGTAGCTCGTTCGGGTGCTCCCGGCCGATCCGCCGCGCGGGCCGTCGAAACCTCTGCTGAGCTGAGGCGGTCCGGAATCGTCGAGACCCCGGCGGAGGCGACCGTGTCCGTGGAGCGCGCGCCCGGCGAGGAGCGGCGGCCGGACCACCGCAGGCCGTACCTGATGCTGCCGCCCGCGCTGCGGCAGGCGGCGGCCTGGTCGCTGGCGGTGATCCTGCTGATCGCCGTCGCCTCGCTGGTGGTCTTCGCGCTGGTCGAACTGCGGGCCGCGACCGTGCCGTTCCTGCTGGCGCTGCTCGGGACCTCGCTGCTCTACCCGGTGGTGCCCTGGCTGGTGCGCCGGGGTGTCGGGCGGGGCCTGGCCGCCGGGCTGACCTGCACGGTGCTGGTCACGGCGGTCGGCGGGGTGATCGCCCTGCTGGTCAACTCCCTGGTGCACAGCGCCCCGCAGATCGCCGCCTCGCTCCCGGAGGCCGGGCGGCGGCTGGCCGGCTGGCTCGGCCCCTTCGGGTCGAAGATCCAGCACGCGCTGAGCAACGCCAAGGGCGAGACCAACTCGCTGGTGTCCACCCTCACCAACGGCGTGCTCTCCGGGCTCGGCCTGCTCACCCAGCTGATCACCGGCGGGGTGCTGGCGCTCGCCCTGGTGTTCTTCTTCCTGCGGGACGGCCACCGCACCGGCGACGTCATCCGCTCCTACCTGCCCGAGCGCAGTGCCACCACCGTGATCGCCTGCGCCGGGCGGGCCTTCGACGCGATGGCCGGGTTCATGCGCGGCACCACCCTGATCGCCCTGATCGACGCGAGCTTCATCACCATCGGCCTGCTCGCCCTCGGTGTGCCGGGCGCGCCGGGGCTGGGCGCGCTGGTCTTCATGGGCGCCTACATCCCCTTCGTCGGGGCCTTCCTGTCCGGCACGGCGGCGGTCCTGGTCGCCCTCGCCGACGGTGGCATCGGCACGGCGCTCTGGGCGCTCGGCGTGGTGCTCACGGTGCAGATGATCGAGGGCAACATCCTCCAGCCGGTGATCCAGAGCCGCACGGTGGAGCTGCACCCGGCCACCATCATGGTCGCCGTGGTGGCCGGCGCCGGCATCGCCGGCATCATCGGCGCCCTGCTCGCCGTCCCGGTCTGCGCGGCCGGAATGGGCGTCGTCTCGGTGCTGCGCGGGGATCCGGACCGGTCGGCGGCGCCGGACCACTGAGCAGCGGGCCGGGCGGAGCGGAAAGCGGGTTGCCGTCGGTCGGGGGATCATGTGAGCATTGCTAATGCGACGTGAGTCGCAATAGTGCTTCGGGAGGGGTCGCATGGAACTGTTCGAGGTGGCCGAGGCGGGAGCCGGGCCGTACGGGGTCGCCGTGGGGCCCGACGGGGGCGTCTGGTTCACGCTGGTGCACAGCGGGGAGATCGGGCGGCTCGCCCCGGACGGGACGGTGCGGCGCCACGGCCTCGGGGCGCCCGGGTGCGGGCCCGCGGTGATCACGGCGGGGCCGGACGGGGCGCTCTGGTTCAGCCGGATGCGGGACCACCGGATCGGGCGGATCGACGTCCACGGGCGGGCCGGCTCGTTCGAGCTGCCGGGCGAGGACCCCGGCCCGTACGGGATCGCCGCAGGACCGGACGGGGCGCTCTGGTTCACCGAGCTGAACGCGAACCGGGTCGGGCGGATCACCGTGGACGGCGAGGTGACGCGGTACCCGCTGCCGGTCGACGGGGCCTTCCCGTCGCTGATCACGGCCGGGCCGGACGGGGCACTGTGGTGCACGCTCAACCAGGCGGACGCGGTGGCGAGGGTCGGCACCGACGGCGCGGTGACCGTCCACCGGCTGCCCACCGAGGGCACCGCGCCGGTCGGGATCACCGCCGGGGCGGACGGCGCGCTCTGGTACGTCGGGATCGGCGGCGGGCTGGTCGGGCGGATCACCGTGGACGGGAAGGTGACCGAGCATCCGCTGGCCGACCGCTCGGCCAGGCCGCACGCCGTCGCGGCCGCACCGGACGGGGCGCTCTGGTTCACCGAGTGGGGCGCCGGCCGGATCGGGGTGCTCACCCCGGACGGGCGGCTCGACGGCCACCCCGTCCCGGGCGCGGGCGCCGAGCCGCACGGCATCGCCGTCGCCCCGGACGGCACGGTGTACGCGGCGCTGGAGCGCGGGCAGATCGCCCGGCTGACCCCGGCCCGGGACGCCCTGGGTGCCCGGGGCGCTCAGGGCTGACGGCGCAGCAGCTCCTCCAGGTCGGCGAGCAGGCCGAGGGCGGCGGCGCGGTCAGGGGCCGGCGCCGGGGCGGGGGAACGCTCGGCGATCACCCGCAGGGCGGCGGCGGCCTGGCGGGCGAACATCGCCAGCAGGTCCAGCTCGGGCAGGCTGGCGCGGGCCTGCGGGGCCGGGTCCAGCACCTCCAGGACGCCGAGCACCCGGCTGCCGTGGGTGAGCGGCGCGGCCATCAGGGCGGTCGGGACGTACGCGGTGGACTCGGCGAAGTCCCGGTCGAAGGTGCGGTTGGCGCCCAGGTCGTCCACCACCATCGGCTCGCCCGAGGCGGCCACCCAGCCGGCGATCCCCCGGCCGGCCGGGAAGCGGCGGCCCACCAGCGACTCCTCGCCGCGCCCGGAGACGGCCTGGAAGACCAGCTCCCCGGCCGCCTCGTCGAGCAGGCACACCGAGCCCGCCTGGGCGCCGAAGATCGCCCGGGCGACGTCCACCACGGACTGGAGCAGCTCGCGGGCCAGCGGGTCGACGGCGGGGTCAGTGCTGAGGGTCATCGGGCGCCTCCGGGGTGGGGGTGGAAGGGACCTGGACGTTGGCCGCGGTGAGGTAGAGCGCGCTCTTCAGCTGGAAGGTGGTCAGCCTCGGCCGCCGGGACAGGATGCGGGCGCAGAGCCCGGCCACGTACGGGGTCGCGAAGCTGTTGCCGGTGGTGCGGATGGTGACGCCGCCGAGCCAGGGCACCCGGACGTTCTGGCCGGGCGCGAAGAACTCCACCGGCGGGGCCGGGTTGTACAGGTGCAGCCGCGGGTCGTCCTCCTGGTGGCTGCCCACCGAGATGACCGAGGAGAACCGCCACGGGTAGCTCTCCACCGGCGTGTTGTGGGCGGAGGCGACGATCGCGGTGCGGGCGAAGAAGGCGTCGTCGGCGATCGCGTGCAGCTCGTCCAGGAAGCGGGTCCGGGTGGTGGAGAGGCTGAGGTTGATCACGTCGAAGCGCTGCCCGACGGCCCAGCGCAGCCCGGCGATCAGCATGTCGCCGGTGCCGGTGAAGCGCTCGCCGAGGACCCGCACGCTGTAGAGCTCGCAGTCCGGGGCGGTGCGGCGGATGATGCCGGCGCAGGCGGTGCCGTGCCCGCAGGTGTCGCCGGCGGAGTCCGGGCGGACGACCAGCTCCCTGGTGGCCGGGTCCCTGGCCACCGCCCAGGAGCCCTGCACCGGCCCGACCAGCGGGTGGTCGGGCTCGATCCCGGAGTCGACCACGCAGACCC
>NZ_JBIVVI010000955.1:0-3591 GCF_044757675.1 Kitasatospora sp. NPDC091257 | reverse complement strand
TTTACACCCCGAACAGGGAAAACGCTTTGATTTGTTGTGTCTGGTTTTCTGTGGTGTGCTCTTCCGATCGGGGGGGCCGGCCGCTGCTGCGGCCGGCCCGGCCTCCGTCAGACCTCTTCGACGCTGCTCGGCTCGCGCCGGGACAGGTCGATGCCGAGCTCCTCGGCGGCGCGGAACACGTCCTCGTCGGAGTCCCGCATCTCGATGGACTGGCCGTCCGAGGACAGCACCTCCACGTTGAGGCAGAGCGACTGCATTTCCTTGATGAGGACCTTGAAGGACTCGGGAATGCCGGGCTCGGGGATGTTCTCGCCCTTGACGATGGCCTCGTAGACCTTGACTCGGCCGAGGACGTCGTCGGACTTGATGGTGAGGAGCTCCTGGAGCGCGTAGGCCGCGCCGTACGCCTCGAGGGCCCACACCTCCATCTCACCGAAGCGCTGACCACCGAACTGCGCCTTACCACCGAGCGGCTGCTGGGTGATCATCGAGTACGGACCGGTCGAACGGGCGTGCAGCTTGTCGTCGACCAGGTGGTGCAGCTTGAGGATGTACATGTAGCCGACCGAGACCGGCATCGGGAACGGCTCGCCGGAGCGGCCGTCGAACAGTCGGGCCTTGCCGGTGGAGTTCACCAGGCGCTCACCGTCACGGGTGAGGGTGGTGTTGTCCAGCAGGCCGGTGATCTCGTCCTCGCGGGCGCCGTCGAAGACCGGGGTGGCGAGGTTGGTGCCGCCCTCGACGGTGTCGGCGCCGATCGCCTGCAGGCGCTGGGCCCACTCGTCGGCCAGCCCGGAGACGTCCCAGCCCTGCTTGGCGAGCCACCCGAGGTGGATCTCCAGGACCTGTCCCGGGTTCATTCGGGACGGGACACCCAGCGGGTTGAGGATGATGTCGACCGGGGTGCCGTCCTCCAGGAACGGCATGTCCTCGACCGGCAGGATCTTCGAGATGACGCCCTTGTTGCCGTGACGGCCGGCGAGCTTGTCACCGTTGGTGATCTTGCGCTTCTGGGCCACGTAGACGCGGACCAGCTGGTTGACGCCCGGGGGCAGCTCGTCGCCCTCTTCGCGGTCGAAGACGCGGACGCCGATAACCTTGCCGGACTCACCGTGCGGGACCTTCAGCGAGGTGTCGCGGACCTCACGGGCCTTCTCACCGAAGATCGCGCGGAGCAGGCGCTCCTCCGGGGTCAGCTCGGTCTCGCCCTTGGGCGTGACCTTGCCGACCAGGATGTCGCCGGTGACGACGTCGGCGCCGATGCGGATGATGCCGCGCTCGTCGAGGTCCGCGAGGACCTCCTCGGAGACGTTCGGGATGTCCCGGGTGATCTCCTCGGGGCCGAGCTTGGTGTCACGGGCGTCGACCTCGTGCTCCTCGATGTGGATCGAGGAGAGGACGTCGTCCTGCACGAGGCGCTGCGACAGGATGATCGCGTCCTCGTAGTTGTGACCCTCCCACGACATGAACGCCACGAGCAGGTTCTTGCCGAGGGCCATCTCGCCCTCGTCGGTGCACGGGCCGTCGGCCAGCACCTGGTTGACCTCGACCCGGGCGCCCTCGTCCACGAGCACCTTCTGGTTGAAGGCGGTGCCCTGGTTCGAGCGGGTGAACTTGGCGGCGCGGTACGTGGTGTACGTGCCGTCGTCGTTGGCCACGGTGACGTAGTCGGCCGAGACCTCCTGGACGACACCGGCCTTCTCGGCGGTGATGACGTCCGCGGCGTCGACGGCGCAGCGGTACTCCATGCCGGTACCGACCAGCGGAGCCTCGCTCTTCAGCAGCGGCACCGCCTGGCGCATCATGTTCGAGCCCATGAGCGCGCGGTTGGCGTCGTCGTGCTCGAGGAACGGGATCATGGCGGTCGCGACCGACACCATCTGGCGCGGCGAGACGTCCATGTAGTCGATCTCGGTGCCCGGGATGTAGTCGATCTCGCCGCCACGGCGGCGGACCAGGACGCGCGGCTCGGCGAAGTGCAGGTCCGCGGTCAGCGGCGCGTTCGCCTGGGCGATGACGTAGCGGTCCTCCTCGTCGGCGGTCAGGTAGTCGACCTGCTCCGTGACGACACCCTCGATGACCTTGCGGTACGGGGTCTCGATGAAGCCGAACGCGTTGACCCGGCCGTACGAGGCGAGCGAGCCGATCAGACCGATGTTCGGGCCTTCGGGGGTCTCGATCGGACACATGCGGCCGTAGTGCGAGGGGTGCACGTCACGGACCTCGAAGCCGGCCCGCTCACGGGACAGACCACCGGGGCCCAGCGCGGACAGACGACGCTTGTGGGTCAGGCCCGACAGCGGGTTCGTCTGGTCCATGAACTGCGACAGCTGGCTGGTGCCGAAGAACTCCTTGATGGAGGCGACGACCGGCCGGATGTTGATCAGGGTCTGCGGCGTGATCGCCTCGACGTCCTGGGTGGTCATGCGCTCGCGCACGACGCGCTCCATACGGGCGAGACCCGTACGGACCTGGTTCTGGATGAGCTCGCCGACGTTGCGCAGGCGACGGTTGCCGAAGTGGTCGATGTCGTCGACCTCGACCACGATGTCGCGGCCTTCGTCGTCACGCCACTCGGTCTCGCCCGCGTGCAGCTTCACCAGGTACTTGATCGCACCGATGATGTCGGGCTCGGTGAGCACGCCGGAGTCCAGCGACTCGGCGTTGCCCAGCTTGCGGTTGACCTTGTAACGGCCGACCTTCGCGAGGTCGTAGCGCTTCGGGTTGAAGTACAGGTTCTCCAGAAGCGTCTGCGCGGCCTCGCGCGTGGGCGGCTCGCCCGGACGCAGCTTGCGGTAGATGTCCAGCAGCGCGTCGTCCTGGCCCTGGGTGTGGTCCTTCTCCAGGGTGGCGCGCATCGACTCGTACTCGCCGAACTCCTCGAGAATCATCTCGTTGGTCCAGCCGAGCGCCTTGAGCAGCACGGTGACGGACTGCTTGCGCTTGCGGTCGATGCGGACGCCGACCATGTCGCGCTTGTCGATCTCCATCTCCAGCCAGGCACCACGCGAGGGGATGACCTTGCAGGAGTAGATGTCCTTGTCGGACACCTTGTCCAGGGTGGAGTCGAAGTACACACCCGGGGAGCGGACGAGCTGCGACACGACGACACGCTCGGTGCCGTTGATCACGAACGTGCCCTTGTGGGTCATGAGCGGGAAGTCGCCCATGAAGACCGTCTGAGACTTGATCTCACCGGTCTCGTTGTTGGTGAACTCGGCCGTGACGAAGAGCGGGGCCGCGAACGTGAAGTCGCGGTCCTTGCACTCGTCAATGGAGTTCTTCGGCGGCTCGAAACGGTGGTCGCGGAAGGTCAGCGACATCGACCCGCTGAAGTCCTCGATCGGGGAGATCTCCTCGAAGATCTCCTCCAGACCGGACTTCGTGGGGACGTCCTGACCACTCTCCAGGGCCGCCTCGACCCGGGACTTCCAGGCCGCGTTGCCGAGCAGCCAGTCAAAGCTCTCGGTCTGCAGGGCCAGGAGGTTCGGGACCTCGAGGGGCTCCTTGATCTTCGCGAACGAGACGCGGAGCGGGGCGGTGGATGCGGCGGAATTGTTCGAGGCGTTGCGCGGCGCGGCCAAGAGGGGG
>NZ_JBIVVI010000954.1:0-3592 GCF_044757675.1 Kitasatospora sp. NPDC091257 | reverse complement strand
GGGGGACTCCTGCCCGGCCTCTCTGGAGGTGTACCGGCGGAAGTTGGGGGAGCTGGACGAGTGCATCGCCCGGCTCCAGGACGTGCGGGCCCAGGTGGCGGGGCAGTTCGATCGGGCCGTGAGGGCGCGGGACGAGCTGGCCGCCGTTCAGGAGCCGCCTGTTTGCGAACTGGTGAAGGAGTAGACGGTGGAGATCACGGGTGTGCCGGCGGTGACGGACGAGACGTTCGCCGCTGAGGTGCTGGCGGCCGAGGGGCCGGTGCTGGTGGACTTCACGGCGGACTGGTGCCCGCCGTGCCGGATGATGGCGCCGGTGCTGGCGGACATCGCGCGGGAGGAGGGGCACCGGCTGCGGGTGGTGAGCGTGGACGTGGACCACAATCCGCGGACGCAGGCGGCGTACGGGGTGCTGTCGATGCCGACGCTGATGGTGTTCCGGGGCGGGCAGCCGGTGCGGTCGGTGGTGGGGGCGCGGGCGAAGGCGCGGCTGCTGCGGGAGCTGGACGACGTGCTCTAGGCGACGTGCTCTGGGCGATGTGCGCCAGGCGACGTGCTCTAGGCGGGGACGGCGTCGAGCGGGACCTCGGCTTCGGCGGCCTGCTTGGCGCGGTCCTTGGCCTCGCGGCGGGCGAGGACCCAGACGCCGACCGGGATCATCGCGGTGAACAGCCACCACTGGATGGCGTAGGCCATGTGCGGGCCGATGTCGGAGTGGTTGGGCTCGGGGATCAGCTGGGGCTGGTCGGCCGGGGCGGGGGCGGTACCGGTGAGTTCGAGGTAGCCGCCGAGGAGCGGGGCGCCGGTCCGCTTGGCCTGCTCGTCGGTGTTGATCAGGTTGAACTGGCGGTCGGGCAGGCCGGTGCGGTCCTTGATGCCGCTGGCGCCGTACGTCTCCTCGGCGCGCAGGCGGCCGGTGAGGGAGACCTCGCCGGCGGGGGCGGCCGGGACGGGCGGGTACTCGGTGGCGCCGTCGCCGGAGGCGACCCAGCCGCGGTTGACCAGGACGGTGCCCTTGCCGTCGGCGAGCCGGAACGGGGTCACCACGAAGTAGCCGATGCTGCCGTTGGAGTCGGTCCGCTTGCGGACCACGAACTCGTGTGCCGGGTCGTACTGTCCGGCGGCGGTCGCCGCGCGCCAGGTGAGGTCCTTGGGGACCGCGAAGCCGGGGGCCGGCGACAGGGTGTCGAAGGGGACCGGCGCGGCGGTGAGGGCCTGACCGATCAGCTCGTTCCGGGCCACCCGTGCCTCGTGGCGGTGCAGCTGCCAGAAGCCCAGCTTGATCGTCGCGGGGATCAGCAGCAGCGCGACCAGCATGGTGATCAGCCACTGTCGGGTCAGCAGAAAACGGTACACATGGGAACGGTACGCCGACCTCACAAACGGCTCACGCACCGGGGTGCGGGGCGACCTCGCGCAGCAGCTGGAGGAAGGCGTCCTCGCCGACGACGGGGGTGCCGAGCTCGCGGGCCCGGCGGGCCTTGCCGCTCCAGCTGTCCGGCTCGTTGGTGACCAGCAGGCTGGTGAGGCGGCTCACCGAGGTGGCGATGTGCAGGCCGGCCTCGACCGCGCGGTCCTCCAGGACCTCGCGGTCGGTGGCGGTGTCGCCGGTGACGGCCACCCGCATGCCCTGGACCAGGGGCTTGCCGTCCTCCCAGCGCCCCGGGTTGGGGTACGGGCAGGGCGGGCGCTTCTTGGCCTGGCGGTACGTGGCGCCGGTCCAGGTGCTGCGGCCCGGGGCGGCCGGCTCCTCCTCGCCGAGGTCGGTGACCGCGACGCAGTTCTGGAGCGGCAGCGGCACGCCGCCGTCGCGGGCGAGGCGCAGGCTGGGGCGGAAGGCCTCGGCGAGCACCCGGGCGTCGTCCAGGGCGTTGTGGGCGTGGCGCTGCTGGACGCCGAAGTGGGCGGCGAGCGAGGACAGCTTGCCGTTGGGCAGCGGCAGGCGCAGGTCGCGGGAGAGGACCATGGTGCACAGCCGCTGCTCGACCGGGGCGCGCAGGCCGGCCCGGGAGAACTCGCGGGAGATCATGTTCCAGTCGAAGAGCGCGTTGTGCGCGACCAGGACGCGGTCCTGCAGACGGGTGGCGAACTCGTCGGCGATCTGCGGGAAGGTCGGGGCGGTGGCGAGCAGCTCGGCGGTGAGGCCGTGGATCCAGACCGGGCCCGGGTCCCGCTGGGGGTTGACCAGGGTGTACCAGTGGTCGACGACGTCGCCGTCCGCGTCCAGCTGGTAGACGCCCGCCGAGATGACGCGGTCCGAGCGGCCGAGACCGGTGGTCTCGACGTCGACGACCGCGAAGCCCCCGGTGGGGACGGCGGAGCGCTGCGCGGGGACCTGCGCGGTCCGCGGCACTCCGTAGGTCTCGGGCTGGATCGGTTGCATGGTCCAACAGGATAAGGGGCGGGGCGGGGGGCTCCGGCCGGAATGTTGCGACCGACCGGCCGGAATAGAGTGGTCGACGGGGGTGTCGTACACCTGGTCGAGATCTTTCAGCTAAGGAACAGCGCATGCGTGCCACCGTGATTCACGGCCCCAACGACATCCGGATCGAAGAGGTCCCGGACCCGGTGATCCAGCATCCGACGGACGTGGTGCTCCGGGTGGTGAACGCCTGCATCTGCGGCAGCGACCTGTGGGCCTACCGCGGCGTGGCGCAGCGGGTGGCCGGGCAGCGGATCGGGCACGAGTTCCTGGGCGTGGTCGAGGAGGTCGGCGCCGAGGTGCGCGGCTTCGCCAGGGGCGACTTGGTGGTGGCGCCGTTCGTCTGGTCGGACGGGACGTGTGACTTCTGTCTCGAAGGGCTGCAGACCTCCTGTCCGCACGGCGGGTTCTGGGGGCAGGTCGGTTCGGACGGCGGCCAGGGCGAGGCGGTGCGGGTGCCGTTCGCGGACGGGACGCTGGTGAAGCTGCCGAAGGAGGCGGCGGGTGACGAGAAGCTGCTGCCCGGGCTGCTGGCGCTGTCCGACGTGATGTCGACCGGGCACCACGCGGCGGTCTCCGCGCGGGTGCGGCCGGGTGCGACGGTCGCGGTGGTCGGCGACGGCGCGGTGGGCCTGTGCGGGGTGCTGGCGGCGCACCGGCTGGGCGCGGGCCGGATCATCGCGCTGGGCCGGCACGCGGCCCGTACCGAGCTGGCCCGTCGCTTCGGTGCGACGGACGTGGTGGCGGAGCGCGGTGAGGCCGCGGTCGAGGCGGTGAAGGAGCTGACCGGCGGCCAGGGCGCGCACGCGGTGCTGGAGGCGGTCGGTACCGAGGAGTCGATGCGGACGGCCATCTCGATCACCCGGGACGGCGGCGCGGTGGGCTACGTCGGAGTGCCGCACGGCGGCAGCGCGGGCGTCGACATCGGTCAGATGTTCGGCCGAAACGTCTCGTTGAACGGCGGCGTCGCCCCGGCCCGCGCGTACATCCCCGAGCTGCTGCCGGACGTGCTCTCGGGCGCCATCGAGCCGGGCCTGGTCTTCGACCGCACCGTCGGCCTGGACGGCGTTCCGGACGGCTACCGCGCGATGGACGACCGCTCGGCCCTGAAGGTGCGGATCGCGTTCTGAGACCTCGGCCTCCCGGCATCCGGCCCGTGCCACCCCCTTCGGG
>NZ_JBIVVI010000953.1:0-3605 GCF_044757675.1 Kitasatospora sp. NPDC091257 | reverse complement strand
GGACCACACGAACGACGAAGGGGGACGGGCGCGATGAGCGTGCACGAGGACATGGTGCTGAAGGCCCGGGTGCGGCTGCTGAGCCACAACGAGCGGATCCTGCGCGGCGAGGAGGGCCTGTGGGTGTACCGGGCGCTGTTCGCCGTCAGCCCGGCCGCCCACGCCTACAAGCTGGCGTTCGTACTGCGGGAGGCCGCCGAGGGGCCGCGGGTGGCCCACCTGCCCGAGGCGCGGCGGGCGCTGCTGGACGAGGCGCGGGCGGCGTGCGCGCACGTCCCCGCCCACGCCCCCGCCCATCAGGTGCGGATGTGGGAGTACCCGATGGCCGAGCTGCGGCGCATCGAGCAGCAGATCACCGGTGCGCGCCAGTAGGTGATCACCCGATAGTTGCGGTACAACAATCCCTATTTGACGACTGATCGGAGAAATTCTGATATGAGCAGGTCAGGACTGTCGCGCCGCGCCCTCCTCACCTCGGCCGGCGCCGGGGCCGTCACCGCCGTCATCGGCTGGAACACCGCCACCGCCGCCTGGGCCACCGAGGCCGACGCGGACACCGGCGCCGACACCGGCGCCGACATCGCCCGGCTGCCCGCCCTGGACGGCACGGTGACCCTGCGGGGCGAGGGCCTGGAGCGCTTCTCCGGCGACTTCGGACACCTCGTCACCGCCGCGCCCCGGGCGGTGCTGCGCCCCGGCTCGGTGCGCGACGTGCAGCAGCTGGTCGCCTTCGCCCGCCGCCACCGCATCCCGGTGGCCGTCAACGGGCAGAGCGGGGACCTCGCGCAGCTCGGCGAGGCCGCACTGGAGTCGCACTCCAGCTACGGCCAGGCCAACCCCCGCGGCGGCGTCGCCATCGACGCCCGCGGCCTGTCGAAGGTCGTCTCGGTGCGCCCGGGGCGCGCCGTGGTCGAGGCCGGGGCGACCTGGGCGCAGGTCACCGAGGCGGGCCTGGCCGCGGGCTGGGTGCCGCCGGTGCTCACCGACTACCTGCACCTGTCGGTGGGCGGCACGCTGAGCGTCGGCGGCATCGGCGGCGGCGTGCAGCGCCACGGCATGCAGGTCGACAACGTGCTGGAGCTGGACGTGGTGACCGGCACCGGAGAGCTGGTCACCGCCTCCCCCACCCGCAACCGCGAGCTGTTCGAGGCGGTGCTGGCCGGCGGCGGCCAGGTCGGCGTCATCGTGCGCGTCACCCTCGCCCTGGTGCGGGTGCCCGAGCGCGCCCACGTCTTCTCGCTGTACTACGACGACCTGGACGCCTACCTCGCCGACCAGGAGAAGGTGCTGGCCCGGCGCCGCTTCGACTTCCAGGTCGGCGACGTGGTGCGCAGCGCGGACGGTTCGCGCTGGCGCTACAAGGCGGAGCTGGTGGCGTTCGCGGACGCCGGGCAGGCGGTGGACCGGGCGGCGCTGCTGGCGGGGCTGGCGCCGGTGGAGACGGAGGTGGTGGAGCAGAGCTGGCGGGAGTACGCCTACCGGGTGGACGGCTTCTCGGGGTACCTGCGGGCGGCCGGGTTCTGGGCGCTGCCCAAGCCGTGGCTGAGCGTGTTCCTGCCGGCGTCCACGGCGCGGGCGTTCATGGCGCGGGCCGCCGAGGTGCTGACCGCCGCCGACCTGGGGGCGGGGCTGCTGCTGTTCTACCCGTACCTGCGCTCGAAGGTGAAGGCGCCGCTGGCGGTGCTGCCGGGGCGGGAGGAGGTGGGCTGGCACTTCGACCTGCTGGCCTTCCCGGGGCCGGGGTCGGACACGGCGGCGATGCTGGAGCGCAACCGGGTGCTGTACGACCTGGCGGTGGAGCTGGGCGGCAAGCGGTACCTGATCGGGGCGGTGCCGGGGATGACGCGCGCGGACTGGCAGCGCCACTACGGGGGGCTGTGGGAGCGGGTGGTGGCGGCCAAGCGGCGCTGGGACCCGGCGGGGATCCTCACCCCGGGGCAGGGCATCCACGCGTCCTGACGCGCCCTCGGGCCGCCCGCGTCACGGCGGGCGGCCCGGCGGGGGCCGGGTGGCAGGGTGGCCGGGTGGCAGGGTGGCCGGGTGATCGGGCTCTCGGGTGCTCAGGTGATCTCCATCTGGGCCATCATGCCCATCGCGGAGTGGTCCAGCAGGTGGCAGTGGTAGGGGTAGCGGCCGCGGTAGGAGTCGAAGGTGGCCTGCAGGCGCACGCTCTCGCCGGGCATCAGGCGCACGGTGTCCTTGAGGCCCGATTCCTCGGGGCCGGGGGCCCTGCCGTTGCGCTGGAGGACGCGGAACTGCACCAGGTGCAGGTGGAAGTTGTGCGGGATGTCGGTGTTGGCGTTGTGGACGGTCCAGATCTCCGAGGTGCCGAAGGCGACGGCGGCGTCCACCCGGGCCGGGTCGTACACCTTGCCGTCGATCAGGCCGCGCGGGGCGGCGCCGGCGCCGCCCTCCTCGACCTTGAGCACGACGGTGCGCTCGCGGGCCACCGGTCCCGGCGGCGGCAGGGTGCGCAGCCGGTCGGGGACGGCGGAGGGGTCGGGGGCGGGGCGGCCGACGTCGAAGCGCAGGACCTGGCCGATGTGTTCGGCGGGGCCCGGCGGCATGGAGTTGGTGAGCACGACGCTCGTGCCGGGGCGGTAGCGGGAGAAGTCGATGACGACGTCGGCGCGCTCGCCGGGCGAGAGGTCGACGGTGTCGGTGGTGTGGGGGCGTTCCAGCAGGCCGCCGTCGGAGCCGATCCAGGTGATGGGGCCGCCGTCGGCCAGGCGCAGGGAGAAGAAGCGCAGGTTGGAGGAGTTGAGCAGGCGGATGCGGTAGCGGCGGGCGGCGACGTCGACCTTGGGCCAGGGGCGGCCGTTGGCGAGGATGGTGGCGCGTCCGGCGGCGTCGTCCATGCGGTAGACGAGGTTGCCGGAGGCGTCGAAGCGGGCGTCGCGCAGCGCGATGGGCAGGTCGTAGCGGCCCGAGGGCAGTGGCAGGGCGGCCTCGGTGGCGTCGGTGAGCAGGTAGGTGCCGGCCAGTCCCCGGTAGACGTGCTCGGACTCCAGGTGGTGGGCGTGGTCGTGGAACCACAGGCTCGCGTGGGGCTGGTCGTTGGGGTAGGTGCAGGTGCGGGTGGCGCCGGCGTTCAGCAGGTTCATCGGGCCGCCGTCGCTGTCGACGGGGACGGAGGAGCCGTGCAGGTGGACGGAGACCGGGTCGTCCAGCAGGTTGGTCTGGCGCACGATCACCGGCCGTCCGGAGCGGGCGCGGATGACGGGCCCGGGGAAGGCGCCGTTGTAGGTGAGGACGTCGGTGCGGTGCCCGGGCAGGATGCGGGCGAAGGAGCGCAGCATGGTCACCGCGTAGGTGTCGGCGCCGCCGTCGGTGGAGACGGGGCTGAGCACCGGGGGCAGCGGCAGGGCGGTGGTGAACTTCGGGGCGAGCGCGGGGCCGGCGTCGGGGCCCGGGTCGGGGGCGGTGGCGCCCGCCGGGTGGGCGTGCCCCGCGTCCTGCGCGGCGGCGGAGGCGGAGGAAGCGGCGGCGGAGGCGGCCGGGTGCTGGGTGGTGCGCACGAGCAGGACTCCTCCCCCGGTCGCCAGGGCGGCGCCGATCATCCTGCGTCTGGTCACCATCGCGTCTCTCCTCCCGGGTGGGCTCCC
>NZ_JBIVVI010000952.1:0-3605 GCF_044757675.1 Kitasatospora sp. NPDC091257 | reverse complement strand
CGGGCAGCCCGCCGACCTTGGCGGCACCGAGGAAGCCGACGGTGTTCTCGGTGAGGAAGACCATCGGCGCCTCGCCGACGACCCGCGCGGCGGCCGGCGTCACGTAGAGGGAGGAGACGGCGAGCTGGCTCGGGCCCTTGGTCCAGTTGTCCACCGCGACGGTGCCCGCCACCGCGCCCGCGTCGTCCCGGATCCAGTAGCGCCGCCGGTACAGCTCCCCGCCCGGCCAGTCACGAGGTGCCGCTGGTGGCGGAGCTGGACCTGCGGCGGCCGCTGCGCGCGGTCTGGCCGGCCGGGCAGCGGCCGGGCGGGCCGGCCCGGGAGCTGCTGGGGCTGACCCGGCGGTCGGTCACACGTTCACCGAGAAGTTGAGACGGAAGCGGGAAACAGAAAGTTGAGCGGAATAGACTCAAGTTAGTGCATGCTGTACGCAGCAGTAGTGAAGGACGACGAGGGAGGACCCCCCAGCAGTGGACGCCAGCAAGTTCACCACCAAGACGCAGGACGCCCTGTCCGCCGCGATCCGGCAGGCGGGCACGGCCGGCAACCCGGACGTCAGGCCGGTGCACATCCTGATCGCCCTGCTGGAGCAGCCCGAGGGCATCGCCCGGCCCCTGCTGGAGGCGGTCGGGGCCGACGTCGCCCGGGTCGACGCCGAGGCCCGCCGCCAGGCGGCCGCGCTGCCCAGCGCGATGGGCTCGACGGTCGCCGCGCCCCAGCTCGCCCGGGACACCGTCGCGGTGCTCACCGAGGCCGGCAGGCGCGCGAACGACCTGGACGACCAGTACGTCTCCACCGAGCACCTGATGGTCGGCCTGGCCGCCGAGGGCGGCCAGGTGGCCGAACTGCTGGCGCACCAGGGTGCCGCGCCGAAGGCGCTGCTCGCCGCGTTCAAGGACGTCCGCGGCAGCGGCCGGGTCACCTCACCGGACCCGGAGGGCACCTACAAGGCGCTGGAGAAGTACGGCACCGACCTCACCCAGGCCGCCCGGGACGGCAAGCTCGACCCGGTGATCGGCCGCGACCACGAGATCCGCCGGGTGGTCCAGGTGCTCTCCCGCCGGACGAAGAACAACCCGGTGCTGATCGGCGAGCCGGGCGTCGGCAAGACCGCCGTGGTCGAGGGCCTGGCCCAGCGCATCGTGGCCGGCGACGTGCCGGAGTCGCTGCGCGGCAAGCGGCTGGTCGCGCTGGACCTCAGCGCGATGGTCGCGGGCGCCAAGTTCCGCGGCGAGTTCGAGGAGCGGCTGAAGGCCGTCCTGAACGACATCAAGGCCTCCGACGGCCAGGTCGTCACCTTCATCGACGAGCTGCACACCATGGTCGGCGCGGGCGCCGGCGGCGACTCCGCGATGGACGCGGGCAACATGCTCAAGCCGATGCTGGCCCGCGGCGAGCTGCGGATGGTCGGCGCCACCACGCTGGACGAGTACCGCGAGCGGATCGAGAAGGACCCGGCCCTGGAGCGCCGCTTCCAGCAGGTGCTGGTCGGCGAGCCCAGCGTGGAGGACTCGATCGCCATCCTGCGCGGCCTCAAGGGCCGGTACGAGGCGCACCACAAGGTGCAGATCTCGGACGCCGCCCTGGTCGCCGCGGCCACCCTGTCCAACCGCTACATCACCTCCCGCTTCCTGCCCGACAAGGCGATCGACCTGGTCGACGAGGCGGCCTCCCGGCTGCGGATGGAGATCGACTCCTCCCCGGTCGAGATCGACGAACTCCAGCGCTCCGTGGACCGGTTGCGGATGGAGGAACTGGCCCTGGAGAAGGAGTCCGACCCGGCCTCGGTGGACCGTCTGGCCCGGCTGCGGCGCGATCTCGCCGACCGGAACGAGCAGTTGAGCGTGCTGACGGCGCGCTGGGAGCAGGAGAAGAAGAGCCTCAACCGGGTCGGCGAGCTCAAGGAGCGGCTGGACGACCTCCAGGGCGCACTCGAACGTGCCCAGCGCGACGGGGACTTCGAGCGGGCGTCCAAGCTGATGTACGCCGAGATCCCGGCCGCCGAGGCGGAGCTCGCCGAGGCACAGGAGCGCGCCGCAGGCCAGGACACCTCCGCCTCGATGGTCAAGGAGGAGGTCGGCCCGGACGACGTGGCCGACGTGGTCTCCTCCTGGACGGGCATCCCGGCCGGCCGGCTGCTGGAGGGCGAGAGCGCCAAACTCCTGCGCATGGAGGAGGAGTTGGGCCGACGCCTGATCGGCCAGCAGGAGGCCGTGCAGGCCGTCTCGGACGCGGTGCGGCGCACCCGCTCCGGCGTCGCCGACCCGGACCGCCCGACCGGCTCCTTCCTGTTCCTCGGCCCGACCGGCGTCGGCAAGACCGAACTCGCCAAGGCCCTGGCCGACTTCCTGTTCGACGACGAGCGGGCGATGGTCCGGATCGACATGAGCGAGTACGGCGAGAAGCACACGGTCTCCCGCCTGGTCGGCGCCCCGCCCGGGTACGTCGGCTACGAGGAGGGCGGCCAGCTCACCGAGGCCGTCCGCCGCCGCCCGTACAGCGTGGTGCTGCTGGACGAGGTGGAGAAGGCGCACCCGGAGGTCTTCGACGTCCTGCTCCAGGTGCTGGACGACGGGCGGCTCACCGACGGGCAGGGCCGCACGGTGGACTTCCGCAACGCCATCCTGATCCTCACCTCCAACCTGGGCAGCCAGTACCTGGTGGACCCGGCCACCCCGGAGGAACGCAAGCGGGAGCTGGTGCTGGGCGCCGTCCGGTCCGCGTTCAAGCCGGAGTTCCTCAACCGGCTGGACGACATCGTGGTCTTCGAGCCGCTGGGCACCGGCGAGCTGAGCCGGATCGTCGACCTCCAGGTGGCCCGCCTGGGCGAGCGGCTGCGGGAGCGGCGGCTCACCCTGGAGGTCTCCGCGGCCGCCCGCGACTGGCTGGCGCTCACCGGCTACGACCCGGCGTACGGCGCCCGCCCGCTGCGCCGCCTGGTGCAGTCCGCGATCGGCGACCAGCTGGCCCGGGCGATCCTGTCCGGCGCGGTGCACGACGGGGACACCGTCCTGGTCGAGCGGGACGAGGCGGGCGACCGCCTGACCGTCCGCGGCCGGGGGCCGCTGGAGAAGTAGCACCGCCGGGCGTCCGGCACCCGGGCCGCCCCCTCCGCTCCGGCGGCGGGGGCGGCCGCCGTCACTCCGCCGCCGCCCGTCGCAGCAGCCGCCGCGTCCGGTCCCGCCGGCTGCGCGCCAGCCGGTGCAGCTCGGCCACCTGGACGTCCGGCAGGCTCCAGGCCTGGGTCAGCAGCCTGAGCGTGGACACCCGCGGACAGGACACCCCCCGCTCCAGGTCCCGGATCGACCGCACGCTCAGCCCGGTCGCCTCGCCCAGTTGCTCCTGCGTCATGCCCCGGTCCAGCCGGATGCTCCGCAGCAGCGCCCCGAGCGTCGCGCCGTCCCCCGTCGCCGCTCCACCCACTCCTGTTCCCCCCTCAATTTCGGACAGTCCACCTCAGGACAGCTCAACTCCCCCGGCCTGGCCGGGATTTGATCGAATCGAGTTCCGTCGCACGCTAACCGCATCCGGCCGGGACGGCAGCCGAACCAGCGCGCCGGGCGCGTGACGTGGCTCACGCGCGCCCCTCCGGGGGCCCACACCCC
>NZ_JBIVVI010000951.1:0-3605 GCF_044757675.1 Kitasatospora sp. NPDC091257 | reverse complement strand
GCCGCTGGCTGCGCGCCGAGGACTTCACTCAGCCGGGCCGGGCGCAGTTGTTCACCTCGTTGCAGGAGGACACCTCGTCCAGGTCGAAGGCGACGGCGGTGGGGCTGCGCGGGTCGCGCTGGGTGGTGAGCAGCCGCTGGACCACGTCGGTGAGCCGCTCGACCTGCTGGAGGGCGATGGTCGCCTCCTCCTTGACCGTCTCCGGCTCCTCGGCGAGGGCGGTGATCTCCTCCAGCCGCATGGAGAGCGCGGTGAGCGGGGTGCGCAGCTGGTGCGAGGCGTCGGCGGCGAGCCGGCGCTCGGCGGTGAGCATCCGGGCGATCCGCTCGGCGCTGGTGTCCAGCACCTCGGCGACCCGGTCGAGCTCGGGCACCCCGTAGCGGCGGTCGCGCGGGCGCGGGTCGCCGGAGCCGAGCCGCTCGGCGGTCTCGGCGAGGTCGGTGAGCGGCCGGGCGAGCCGCTTGGCCTGCCAGACGGCGAGGGCCACCGCGGCCTGGACGGCGAGCAGGGCGACCACGCCGAGCAGCAGCAGGTTGTTGGCGATCTCGTGGTCGACGTCCTCGCGGGACTGTTCGACGGTGACGGTCTCGCCGCTGTTGCCGCGCTCGACGGCCTTCAGCAGGTGGTTCCCGGCGGGGCGCTCGCCCGCGGAGACCACCGGCTGGCCGGGCACCTGCACCTCGACGTAGCTGCCCTCGGTGATCTGGCTCTCGAAGGCCCGCCCGGTGACCGGCTCCCCCGCGGCGAGCCGGCTCTCGACCAGGGCGAGCACCCGGACGGCGGCCGCGTCCACCCGGTCCTGGGCCGAGTTGACGATGGTCCGCTTCTCGACCAGGGCGAGCGGTACGCAGAACACCACGACGACCACCAGGACGACGCCCAGCAGCGAGTTGATCATCCTGCGTTTCACGCTGCCGCTCCCCGGGGTGTTCCACTGCCGCGGGCCGAGGGCCCGTTCTCCGTCAGGGACTAATTCTTCTCGAACCGGAACCCGACTCCGCGCACGGTGGCGATGTAGCGGGGGTTGGCCGCGTCGTCGCCGAGCTTCTTGCGGAGCCAGGAGATGTGCATGTCCAGGGTCTTGGTGGAGGTCCACCAGGTGGTGTCCCAGACCTGCCGCATGATCTCCTCGCGGGTGACCACCCGGCCGGCGTCCCGGACCAGGACCCGCAGCAGCTCGAACTCCTTGGCGGAGAGGGTGAGTTCCTCGTCGCCGAGCCAGGCGCGGTGGGACTCGATGTCGATCTTCACGCCGTGCGCGCCGGTGGTGAGCTGGTCGACGTTGCCACGCCGGAGCAGGGCCCGCACGCGGGCGAGCAGTTCGGCCAGGCGGAAGGGCTTGGTGACGTAGTCGTCGGCACCGGCGTCCAGGCCGACCACGGTGTCCACCTCGTCCGCGCGGGCGGTGAGCACCAGGACGGGGCAGCTCTTGCCGTCGGCACGCAGGCGGCGGCAGACCTCCAGGCCGTCCATCTCGGGCAGGCCGAGGTCCAGGACGACGAGGTCGACCTCCTCGGTGAGGCCCGCGGCCAGTGCGGTCGGACCGTCCTCGCGGACGAGCACCTCATAGCCCTCGCGTCGCAGGGCCCGGGCGAGCGGTTCGGAGATCGCCGGATCGTCCTCGGCGAGCAGCACACAGGTCATGTGGTGATGGTAGTCCGCCGGGGTAACGCCGGACGCCCTGTGAGGTAGTTCACAGAGTGTGATCGTTATACAAGACCCTGATCGCACCCAACGAGCCGCGGCGGACCGGCCGTTCGGTGAAGAATCTCCGTTTGGATCTTGAAACCGAAGGAAGACGCGCCCATCTACCATCGATAGATCGGGAAGATCTGGCGCCGACTTTGCCATTCCCATACCTAATTCAAGGCTTTTGTCATCTGATAAAGCCAAATGTCGCCACGTAGAGTGGTTTCGTCCACGTCCGCCGCCACCCCCCTAGAGGCGGACGCTGTCAGGCAAGGAACCACTACTCATGGCGTCGAAGACCCTGGACGCCGACATGACGTCGGCCTCTCCCGGCGGCAAGACCTTCCTCGGGCACCCCCGAGGTCTTGCCACCCTGTTCATGACCGAGATGTGGGAGCGCTTCTCCTACTACGGCATGCGCGCCCTGCTCATCTACTACCTGGTCTCCGGTGGCGCCGACGCCGCCGTGGGCAGCCAGGGCGGCGGCCTCGCCATGACGGCGACGACGGCGACGGCGATCTACTCCGTCTACGTCTCGATGGTCTACCTCATGGCCTACCCCGGCGGCTGGTTCGGTGACCGGGTCTGGGGCGCCCGCAAGACCGTCGCCATCGCCGGTTTCGTGATCATGTTCGGCCACATCGCGCTGGCCGTCCCGGGCCAGGCGGCGTTCTTCCTCGGCCTGCTCCTCGTCGCGCTCGGCTCCGGGCTGCTGAAGGCCAACATCTCCACGATGGTCGGCCAGCTCTACAACGGCCCCGAGGACCCGCGCCGCGACGGTGGCTTCACCGTCTTCTACATGAGCATCAACCTCGGTGCCTTCGTCGCCCCGTTCATCATCGGAACGATCGGCAAGGAGTACAGCTGGCACCTGGGCTTCGGTATCGCCGCGGTCGGCATGGCCTTCGGCCTGGTGCAGTTCCTGCTGGGCAGCCGCCACCTGAGCCCCAAGAGCAGCAAGGTCCCCAACCCGCTCAAGCCCGCGGAGCGCAACAGCCTGCTGGTGAAGGCCGGCATCGCCGTCGCCGCCACCGCCGTCTTCTACGCCGTGATCGTCGGGCTGGGCGTCTACACCCTGAACTGGGCCCTCGTCCCGCTCACCCTCGCCGGTCTGCTCATCCCGATCGCCGTGCTGGTCCGGATCAAGCGCGACAAGGACCTCAGCGCCGGCGAGCAGTCCAAGATGTCCGCCTACATCTGGTTCTTCGCCGCGGCCGCCATCTTCTGGATGATCTACGACCAGGGCGGGTCGACCCTCTCCCTGTTCGCCGACAAGAAGACCGCCGACAGCCTGTTCGGCCTCGGCTTCTCGGCCACCTGGTACCAGTCGCTCAACCCGCTGTTCGTGATGGCGCTCGCGCCGGTGTTCGCCTGGCTGTGGCTGTGGCTCTCCCGCCGCAACAAGGAGCCGAACACCATCGTGAAGTTCTCGATGGGCCTGGTCCTGGTCGGCGCCTCGTTCTTCATCTTCATCATCCCGATGAACATGGCGGACGGCGGCACCATGGTCTCCCCGATGTGGCTCGTCTCGATCTACCTGATCCAGACCATCGGTGAGCTCTGCCTCTCCCCGGTCGGCCTCTCGGTCACCACCAAGATGGCGCCGCAGAAGTACGCCTCCCAGATGATGGGCGTCTGGTTCCTCGCCGTCACCGCCGGTGACTGCACCACCAGCCTGCTCTCGCTGGCCGGCGTCAACCTCGACGGCAACGGGATCATCGCGATGCAGGCGTCGCTCGCCGTCCTCGCCGGGCTCGCCGTCTTCGGCTACCGCAAGCGCGTCCAGGCCCTCATGGGCGACGTGCGCTGACGGACCGGCCAGGGTACAACCGCTCGGGCCTGGTGGCGGCGCAGGCGCTGATCGGCCTCGGCCACGAGAGCGGCGAGGCGGTCCGGCTGGTCCGGGAACGGCGCTC
>NZ_JBIVVI010000950.1:0-3610 GCF_044757675.1 Kitasatospora sp. NPDC091257 | reverse complement strand
CCCCGGCCCGGCTCCCTACAGGACGCCGTCAATCACGCCGCCGGGGGCGGTCACCCCGGGTGCCAGCGGGCACCACATCTGCTGCATGTGCGGATCGGCCGGGTAGGCCACGGCACCGTTGCCCTCGGGGATGCGCAGCAGCAGCGGCTTGCCGGGCGCCAGCACGGTGAAGCCGCGCTTCTCGTAGTAACCGGTGAGGTCGCCGTACGGCAGCTCGAAGGTGCCGGACATCAGCCGGTAGCCGGCATTGCGGTACTGGTGGACGGCGTTCTCGATGAGCAGTGCGCCCAGGCCTTGGCCGCGCCGGTCGGGGTCGACGGCGACGCCCTCGAGGTCCACCACCCGGCGGGCCATGTGGATCTGGGCCGCCGGGCCGAACGCCCGCAGCCCTTGCATCCACTCACCGGGCGGACCTGCGGTCAGCACCGCGGCAGGCATGCCGTCGTCGCCGTCCGCGACCAGGAGCAGCCGTACCCCCACCGGCGAGGCGGGGGATCCTCCGGCGCGCAGGCTGGCGGCCATCGTGGCTGGAAGGCCGGGGTCGGTCCAGACGATCAGCCCCAGAAGCTCCTGGACCCGATCGGCGTCCGACGGCCCGGCCGGGCGGACCCTTCTGCGCTCAGCGCGGCTCGGCCGCCCTCCCACTGCCGTCCTTGCCTCGGCCTTACGCCGTGATGCCTTCCCCATGGCGCCCATCCTCGCGGCCGGAGCTGACGCGCGAAGACGAAACCGTGAAACTGCCCTCGTCACGGGGGGTGTGCTCCGGCGGCCGGTGCGCCACGATGGCGCGATGAACGACAGCACCCAGGCGATGGTGGACTTCCTGCGCGGCAGGTACAGCGACCGCATCCACACCACCGAGAGCATTCACAACGCAGTGGTCACCGGCAGCATCCCCGCCATCGACGGCGACCGCCGCAAGCACGCCGGCCTCACCCTGCAGTCCGTCCACGAGGCCCAGTCGATGCTGGAGCTGTTCGAGACCACCATCGTGGCCCACCTCGGCACCGCCGGCCCCATGGGCGCCATCGCCGAGCAGCAGCTGCGCATCCTCGCCCGGCCGTTCCTGTAGCGGGCGGTTCTCCCGGCCGGCTGCGCGGGAATGAGCCGGACATGGACGAGGACCAGGTGCAGGACGGCCCGATCGAAGCGGCGCGTGCCCGGGAACTGACCGAGCAGCTACGCACCGCGATCGAGGACGTCCGGGCCGCCGTACTGGTGCTGGCCCGCCGGGTCCGCGCCGCCCACCAGGCGAGGGTGTGGACCGTGCTGGAGTATCCGTCGTGGTCGGCGTACGCGCTCGCCGAGTTCGGAATCGGCCGCTCGACGGCGTACCGGCTGCTCGACCTCGCGGCCGTCGCCGAGGCGATCGACGACACCGTGCAGACGGAGCTCGGGATGTCCCACGCGTGGGACACCACCGACCTGGTCCTGCCGGTGCGCGCGGTCGTCGACCTCAAGGGCCGCACCGCGGAACTCACCGTCCTGATCGCCGAACGCCTCACCGACGCCCACCAGGACGCCGGCGGCGCCGTGCTCCCGGCCGGGACGGTCGGCGGGATCGTCGCCGCGGCGGTCGCCGAGGTCCGGGCTCGTCCCGACGTCCCGGCCGCCGAGCTGGAGACCGGCCCCGCCCCCGACGGCATCACCACCGAGGCGTGGCGCCGCCACGTTTCAGTCGGCCGCGACGCGATCACCCAGCAGCGCGCCGCTCAGCTCGGCATCGGTGCGCTCGCCCTCGAGGTGGTGCCGGCCTACGTCTCCGACCGCCAGGCCAAGGACAGCGGTCTCGCTCGCCTCGCGAACGACATCGGCATCACCACCGAGGAGATCCTCGCCTGCCGCCGCTACGCGATCTCCGGGGACGTCCGGGCGATGGACGGTTGGTAGAACCGCGGGTCAGAGGGGGCAGCTTATAGTTTTCCGCCCGTCCCGGAGGGCCTCGAACGGGGGGCGATTTATGAAACCGCCGCAGCGTCAGCGCCCGCCGGTGATGGCCCGTGAGTGTGCGTCTCGGGTCCGGCGGGCACCTGGCCGCAGGCTACCGGGGCGCGGTCGGCGGGCCGGGGATTTGTACCCGCCGCAGCACAATCGCGTTACCCCTGGTGGTAGCGCTCAGATCTGGCGGTCTGGGTCGGAGAAGGTGAGGCCGCCGGCGGCGAGCGGACGCCGGGCCGGAGCAGGTCCGGCCATGGTCTCGCCGGGTGGCTGGCGGAAGTCGGCGCCTTGCTCGACCGGCAGCAGCCGGCGCCCGCCGGGCTGGGCGGGAAGGGGCGCCTCGGCGGCGGGGTCGGAGAAGGCGGGCAGCGAGAGGCTGCGACGGGCAGTCATGATCACCAGTGTCGCAGTCCGGGCGGGCGCAGGTAGACCAGACCGCTATCACGGGTGGTAGCAGGCTGGCCCTGGCCACGAAAGCCAGACCGGCCCGTTGTCTCAGATCCCCAGAACAACCCGTGGTGCTGCCGGACGGCATCGACGTCGTGTGGCGCGGCGACCTCAACGTCGCGAACGCCCGCGCCGCCGAGGACATCGACCCCACCGCCTACTTCATCGGCAGCAGCCGCTCCCGGACCTGAGACAGACTGGCGATCATGAGTACCGACCGGCGCCCGCTGTGCCGCGGTCAGCGGTGTCGGCCGGGTGGCCGCGACGCGCACCGGAGCGCCCCGTCGCTGGGCTGGGTGCCGGGCCAAGGCGGTCGTGGCTCCGGATCTTGCCGATGGGGCTTCTCTGCCGGAGCCCCGTTCCGAAGACGTTACCGGACATGCCGACTCGGAGGAGTGGCTGGTCGGCGATACCGTATGGATGCCGCCGGCACACTGGCGGCATCGGCGCGAACGGCCGCTGGAAACCGCCAGCTGGGATGCGGGCCTTCGTCGTGGCGAGGTTCACAGCCAGAGTGACCGGGGGCGACGGTCGGGCAGGTCGCGGAAAAAAAGGTGCTCGGCGGCGGCCAGGGCGTCGAGGACGGTGGCAAGCTGCTCCTGAGTGTGCTCGCCGACCTGGGCGCGTTCGGCCACCGCGAGGGCGAGATCTAGGTGTGCGGCGATCTCGGGGT
The DNA here is from genome assembly GCF_044757675.1 of Kitasatospora sp. NPDC091257. Lineage (NCBI taxonomy): Bacteria > Bacillati > Actinomycetota > Actinomycetes > Kitasatosporales > Streptomycetaceae > Kitasatospora > Kitasatospora sp. NPDC091257. Next base: position 552 of record NZ_JBIVVI010000950.1, on the reverse strand, counting down.
CTCCATGTCCGAGGTAGTCGGCCTCGTAGTTTCCCCGCAGCCGGTGGGCCCAGTCGCGCCACGGCAGTACCTCGCCGTCCACGACCGGCTCTCCGGCGATGAGCCAGAGGCGGAAGTGGTCGGCGATGATCTTCTCCGCCGGGCGATGGTCGAGCATGGTCCCGCACTCGCGCTGCTGCTGGTCGTCGTCGGCCAGTGGCAGCAGGTTGTGGCGGCAGCCGAAGTTTCGACTGGTGGTGAGGCTTCTGCCGTGCCGTTCGCAGGCGTAGATCACATACTCGGCCCGCCGGGCCTTGTGGTTGCTGTAGCGGGCCGTGGTGTGGGTGGCGGGCTCGGGGCAGCGGGTGACCCGACGGAGGGTCGGTGGCATGGGGTTCCTCGGGTGGTGGGAGGGGCGGCCGGGGCATGACCGGCCAGCCGATCGATCGTGTTGGCCTCGGTCGATGTCGTCGAACACGGGGTCAGCCGACCGCGCCCTCCATCTGCAGCTCGATCAGCCTGTTGAGCTCCAGCGCGTACTCCATCGGCAGCTCGCGCGCGATCGGCTCGACG
>NZ_JBIVVI010000949.1:0-3620 GCF_044757675.1 Kitasatospora sp. NPDC091257 | reverse complement strand
GGTCGGTCACCGCGGTGACCGGCTTGCCGTCCTTGTCCCGCACCGGCTGGCCGGTGCCGTCCAGCAGGTGCACGGTGACCCCGGCGATCCCGGTGTCACCGGGCTTCTGGACGCCGGAGCCGTCCTTGTCCTGCCAGACGAAGTCGCCCAGCGCGTTGTTGGAGGGTGTGACCCGCTTGACCGCGACGCCGACCTTGGCGGGCTCGGCCGGCAGCAGCTGGCGGCCGGCCGCGTCGGTGGCGGTGTACGCGAAGCTGTTCCAGGCGTACTCGCCCTCCGGCGCGTCGTAGGAGGCGACCATCGGCCAGGTCAGGGTGAAGGACTCGCCGGAGGCCATGGTGCCGGGGCGGTGGATGCGGAACCAGGTGGCCGTCCCGGGGCCGGGGAAGGTGGTGCTCCAGACTGCCGCGCTGTTGCAGCCGGTGCGGTTGACGACGACGGGCTCCACGCAGGGGTTGGGGTCGGTGGTGTACTCGATCAGCACGGTCGGGTCGCTGCTGGTGATCGGCTGGCTGAGCGACGGGGTCCAGGCGCTGCCGCGCGGGGCGTCCTGGGTGAGCACGTAGGTGTCGCCCGGGGTGGGGAGCCTGTCGTAGGCGATGAAGTCGGTGACCGGGTCGGGGGAGTCGTTGCGTACGGTCATCCGGTACGAGATCCGGCCGCCCGGGGTGGCGGTGCCGATGCTCACGTAGTCGGAGTCCAGGTCGCCCTTGACCTCCTTGTACGAGCGCAGCACCGACGGCACGTCCACCCGGATCTGCGAGGAGGCGTGGCAGAGCAGCTCGGTGGTGTTGCCGTTGCCGTTGAGGTCGAGCACGTCCGGGGTGCTGCCGCTGTCGGAGCCGGAGAACATGCAGGCGACGGGGGCGGTGGGCTGGTCCACGGTGACGTAGACGTCGTTGGTGAGGTCACCGGAGCGGATGCTGTTGGCGACCTGGACGTCGAAGAGCATCCGGTAGGCCAGCTGGTCGTGCAGGTACGTCATGTCCGGCGCGCCGGCCGGCCACTCCATCCGCAGGATCTGCCGGCCGTCCGGGCCGGGTGTCACGGTGATCGACGAAGGGGCCTTGGCGTCCGGGTAGTTGGGGTCGGGCCGGGCCGAGCCGTCGATGTAGACGACGCCGGCCGGCAGCACGTCGTAGAGCACCAGCGGCCGGTCCAGGTCGCGGGCGCTGCGGTTGTACGGGATGACCTGGAAGGTCGCCCGGCCGCCGGGGGCGGACAGCTCGCCGGCGACGGTGGTCTTGGCCGCGCCGAGGTTGGTGGCCTGGGTGATGGTGGTCTGCGCGCAGGCGTTGGCCGAGGCGTTGTTGGTGCCGTCGGTGGCGGTGGTGTCCACGCAGTTGGTCAGCGGCTCGGGGGCCTGGCGTCCGTCGTGGCCGGGGGTGGCGACCTGGGTGACCAGCTGCACCGCGTTGCCCGGGCTCCAGCCGGTGGGGATCGGGCCGTTCCAGGTGAACCGGAGGCCGTCCAGCCAGCGCCCGGCCGGGATGCCGAGCACGTCGTTGGCCGGGTCGCCCGCGCCCGGTTCGAAGGTGATCCGGCGGGTGTCGGAGCCGTTGAACGGGGTGCCCGGGGTGAAGGTCTGCCAGGTGGGGTCGCCGTTGAGGCGGTACTGCAGGGTCAGCAGGATGCTGGTGGGGTTCCACGGCTCCAGCTGGAGGGACTGCGGGAAGATCCAGTTGTAGATGCCGTCGGTGCTGCCGGCCCCGGGGTCGGTGACGGTGAGGCTGGTGGCCGGTCCGGCGGTGTTGGTGGCCGACAGGCTGAAGGAGTTGAGGTCGCCGTTGACGGTGGTGTCGCGCCAGACCTTGCTGGCGGTCACCACCACGCCGGTGGCCGGCGGCTGGAACGGGCTGGTGGTGGCGTTCGCGGTGTCGAGCTGGCGATCCGGGTCCGGCCCGATCGGGTCGCCGTGCAGGGCCACGACGTTCTCGGAGGTCGTTCCGTCCGGGAAGGAGGCCTCCGGGTAGTTGACGACCAGGACGCCGGGGATGCGGCAGCCGCCGCGCCCGTTGCCGGAGACGAACGGGCCGATGTCGTAGCCCCAGGTGTTCGGGCCGGGTGCCACCGGCGACCAGCCCGGTGAGCGGCCGGTGTCCACCACCGCGCCGGGCGGCAGGGTGTCCAGCAGCAGGCTGGTGTCCAGGTCGACGTTGGGCACGTTGTCGGTGGCGCAGGCGCTGAACTGGTAGGTGACGGTGCGTCCGTCACTGCTGGAGGTCTGGACGCCCTTGGTCACCGTGTACTGCGGCTGCACCTGGACGGCGGTGTCGGCGGTGGCGGTCTGCGAGGGCTCGCCGTTGGCCGACATGGTGGCCGAGTTGGTGGAGGTGGCGCCGTTCGGGGTGGTGAAGTTCGGGTACTTCATCGTCACCGTGACGGTGGCGGTGGTGCCCGGACTCAGGTCCTTCAGCCGGATGTCCATCGTGCCGCCCATCGCGCCCGCGGCGGGCACGGTGGAGGCGGCCACGTCCACCGAGGACGGGTCCGGCGTCCAGCCGAGGAACTGCATGTTCGAGGGCAGGGTGTCGAGGATGTTCCCGCCCGTGCACTCGGTGATGGAGCAGGTGTAGCGCAGGGTGTAGGTGACGTTCTCCCCCGGGGAGACGGTCGCCTTGTCGACGCTCTTGGTGAAGGAGATCGCGGCCTGGGCCGGTGGGGCCAGCACGCTGCTGCTCAGCAGTGAGCCCGCCACCAGCGCCAGGACCGAGACGATCCGTCCGGTCCGGTGTGGAATACGCATAGCGCGCAGTCCAGCCGATCGCCGTGCCGGGCCGGTCGGCGACACGAGGGGCGGTCGCGGCGATTCACCTGCTCGGCGGTCGCCCGCCCGGCCGCACCGCGGTCGCCGGAACGGGCGGCGGGGCCGATCATGGCGCGGGCCGCGGGCGACCGGCCCGACGGGGAGCGCCGCCCGGACCGGCCAGCCCGACGGAGCGCCCGGCCGGCCGGGCCGGTCAGCCGAACATCACGCCGGTCTCCCGGGCCAGGGTGTCCAGGCCGTAGCGGGTCACGTGCTCGGCGTTGTCCGGGTCGATGGTGCGGACGCCCTCGGCGGCGAGCCGCTCGTTGATCTCGTCCAGGTGCTGCTGGACGACCTGCTTCTCCGCGTCGGTGGTGCGGCCCTTGTGCGGCCGCCCGGCGTGTTCCAGGCTGGCGTAGTTGACCCGCTCCCGGCTGCCGGCGAGGGCCGTCGCGGAGGCGGCGGCCCGGGCGGCCGGCCTGGCGCCGCGCAGCACCTCGGCCATCGGCGCGGCCGAGGCCAGCCGGTTGAAGGTCTCGGCCTCCATCACCACCGTCTGCGGCTCCGCCCGGTCCGGGTGGTGCAGCTCGATCGTGACCAGGTCGAGCGTCAGCTCCCGCACCTCGCCCAACTCCCCGGCGAGCGCGTCGATCTCGACCGGACCGTCCGTCAGGTCGGGGTGCTGGAGCACCACCACCCGCACCAGGTCCCGGTCGTTCTCCGCGTGCCGGCCGGTCAGGTCCGAGAACCGGATGATCTTCTGGCCCATGGTCTCCCTCTCTGCCCCTGTGATCAGCCGAGAGCCTACGCCGGGATGATCATCGATGTGCACAAGCGGCCGGGCCCGGGGGATCACCCCCGGGCCCGGCCTTAC
>NZ_JBIVVI010000948.1:0-3621 GCF_044757675.1 Kitasatospora sp. NPDC091257 | reverse complement strand
CCACCAGCGGACGGCCGGCGGCCAACACGCCCCAGGGAGTGGGAAGTCGACCCGGCCGACTTCCCGTGCGCGGGGGCGGCCCGGGTCAGGCGTGGAGGGCGGCGGGCAGCGCGGTGAGGGTGTGCAGGACGTGGATGCCGTCGTCGACCGGGGCGGTGCGGGTGGCGGTGCGGTCGAGCCAGAAGGGGTGCAGGCCGGCGTTGCGGGCGCCGAGGGCGTCGAGGTCGTAGTTGTCGCCGACGTAGGCGACTTCGTGCGGGGGCAGGCCGAGGCGGGCGCAGCCGGTCCGGAAGATGGCGGGGTCGGGTTTGGCCTCGCCGGGCCGGTCGGAGCCGACGAGGGCGGTGTCGTCGAAGTGGTGCAGCAGGCCGGTGGCGTGGAGTTTGGGGCGTTGCTGGTCGATCGGGGCGTTGGAGACGATCCCGAGGCGGTGGGTGGGGGCGAGGGCGGCGAGGGTGGGGGCGGCGTCGGGGAAGGCGGTCCAGGCGGCGTTGCGGTGGGCGGTGTAGCCGGCGAACCAGGCGGCGGCGGTCTCGTCGGGCATGGTGGTGGTGTCCTCGCCGAGGCGGGCGAGGAACTGGCGGGCGCGTTCGCGCTGTTGCCCGGCGAAGGTCAGTTCGCCGGCCAGGAAGCGGGCGTACTGCTCCCGCATGACCTCGCGCCACAGCGTCACGGCGCTCTGCGGGTCGGGGGCGCGGTGCAGCAGGTCGAGGTGGTGCAGGTGGGCGAGGATGCCTGCCTGTTCCGAGCCCGAGTAGTCGAACAGGGTGTCGTCGACGTCGAAGATCACGCCTCTGATCGGCACGGTCCGTCCTTCCGCTGGTTCCGTCCGGGTCGGCCCGGTCACGTACGGACCCTATGCGGTCCGCGGCGCCCCGTCCCCGCCGGCCAGGCGGCGGCGGGCGGCGGTCAGGAACTCCTCGGACAGTGCGGTGTCGTCGCTGGCGCGGGCGAGCAGCAGCGCTCCGACCATGGTGGACAGGTCGGCGAGGGTCTCCTGCCGTCCGGCGCCTTCGGGCAGTGCGGCCAGGGCGTCGACGAGTTCGTGCAGTCCGGCGGTGTAGGCGGTGCGCAGGGGGGAGCCGGGTTCGGTGCGGGCGGCGTCGGCGGCCAGTGCGGCGGCGGCGCAGCCGTGGCCGGGGTGGTCGCGGTGGGGTTCGGACAGGTAGCGGTCGAGGAACTCGGCGCGGGGGGTGCGGTCGTCGCCGGGCCGGTCGGCGGGCTGGTCGCCGGGCCGGTCGGCGAGTCGTTCCATGGCTTCGCGGCGTTCGGTGAAGGCGGCGGCGAGGGCCTGGGCGAGGAGGTCGTCCTTGGAGGCGAAGTGCCGGTAGAAGCCGCCGTGGGTGAGTCCGGCGGCGGCCATCGCCTCGGGGACGCTGACCTGGTCGGGGCCCTTCTCCCGGATCAGGCGGGCGGTGTGGTCGATGACGCGGCGGCGGCTGCGTTCGGCCTCGGCGCGTGAGACGCGGGGCATGCCGCGGCTCCCTTCCTCGTGTCGGACGGCGGTGGTGTTCCCGGGCGGTGCTCCCGGGCGGTGCTCCCGGGCGGTGTTCCCGGGGTCCACTTTCCCATCCCGTTTAGATGATGGTAATAATCTAAACGCTGCGGCGCCGCCAGTCACGGCCGTGCCGCCCCAAGAGCGAGGAGATGCGCATGACCGTGATCGAAGGCTCCACCGTCCTGGTGACCGGGGGCCTGCGCGGCCTGGGCCGGGCGTTCGTCTCGGAGCTGCTGGCGCGCGGCGCGGGGAAGGTCTACGCCACCGCCCGCACCCCCGCCCCCGGCGCCGGCGGCGACCCGCGGGTGGAGGTCCTCGCCCTGGACGTCACCGACGACGCCTCGGTGGCCGCCGCGGCCGCCACCGCCGACGACGTCGACATCGTCTTCAACAACGCCGGCGTCCTGCACCCCGGGCCGCTGCTGACCGGTGACCTGGAGGAGGTCCGGGCCACCTTCGAGACCAACGTCCTCGGCCCGCTGCGCGTCGCCCGGGCGTTCGCGCCGGTGCTGGCCGCGCGCGGCGGCGGCGCGCTGGTGGACATCCACTCGCTGCTGTCCTGGGGCGCGGGCGCCGGGGCCTACGGGGCGTCCAAGGCGGCGCTGTGGTCGCTGACCAACTCCCTGCGCCTGGAGCTCGCCGCCCAGCACACCCAGGTCCTCGGCGTGCACCTGGGCTTCGCGGACACCGACATGGTCGCGGCCCTCCCGGTCGAGAAGGTCCCGCCGGCCGAGGTCGCCCGGATCGTGCTGGACGCCCTGGCGCGCGGCGAGAGCGAGGTCCTCGTCGACGACGCCACCCGGGCCGTCAAGGCCGCCCTGTCCGGGCCGGTGGAGGGCCTCACCGTGCGCATCGGCCGCTGACCCCCGCGCCGGGACCGGCGCACAGGGCCGACACGCACCGACGCACACCGACACCAGCACGCACCGACACCGACACCGACGCCGACACCGAGGAGCACACCCCATGCCGCTGTGGCACGTCTACCACCCTCCCGGCACCTACACCCCCGAGCAGAAGCGTCAACTGGCCGGCGACGTCACGGGGTTCTACACCCGTATCGGGCTGCCGAGGTTCTACGTCATGACCCTCTTCCACGAGATCGCCGCCGACTCCTTCCACGTCGGCGGCGAACCGGCCGACAGCGCGGTGCGCATCGTGGTCGAGCACATCGCCCGCCACAACGCGGACCCGCAGGCGCGCCGGCACACCCGTGAGAGCCTCGCCGCCCTCCTCGCACCCCACACCGCCGAGCGCGGCCTGTACTGCGAGTTCCACATCGACGAGACGCCCCAGGACCTGTGGATGACGGACGGCATCGCCCCGCCCCCGCCCCGCAGCGAGGCCGAACGCGCGTGGGCCCGCGAGAACCGGCCCCTGCCCTACTGACCCCACTGCACCTCACCGCCACCGGAGGCGGTACGGCGGAGCGGGAGGCCCACCGGCACGGGCCTCCCGCTCCGCCGCTTCGTCGTGCGCACACCACCTGCCGGCACCGGCACCGGCACCGGTATCCGACGGACCCTCCGCCGTGTCGGAGGCGGGCGCCAAGGTCCCTCCCGAGATCGCACGACAGCACGGAGGGGTTCGGCATGAGCGGCAAGCACGAGGGCTTCTCCGCCGAGGAGCGGGCCGCGATGAAGGACCACGCGCAGGAACTGAAGACGGCCGCGCGCCGGGCCTCGCAGACGGAGAAGGCGGCCGAGGCGCCGCGGGACGTGCTCGCGAAGATCACGGAGATGCCGCAGGGCGACCGGGTACCGGCCGAACGGGTGCACGAGGTGGTCACCGCCGCCGCTCCCGCACTCGCGCCCAGGCTCTGGTACGGGATGCCCGCCTACGCGCTGGAGGGCAGGGTGGTGTGCTTCTTCCAGAGCGCGGAGAAGTTCAAGTCCCGCTACGCCACGCCGGGTTTCAGCGACGAGGCGCAGCTGGACGAGGGGCCGATGTGGCCGGTCGTACTTCGCGCTGACGGAGGTGACGGCCGAGGTGGAGGAGCGGATCGCCGAGCTGGTGAAGCGCGCGGTCGGCCGAGGCGTCGGATCGGCAGAGCAGCAGAACAGGGGGATCAGGCGTCGAAGCGGATCTCGGGCCAGCGGGGCGAGGGGGCGTCGAGCAGGGGG
>NZ_JBIVVI010000947.1:0-3622 GCF_044757675.1 Kitasatospora sp. NPDC091257 | reverse complement strand
CCCCCTTTTTTCCCCTCCCTCAGCCGGTGCCCTCCGGGGCCCCGTCCGCGGCGGCCAACGCCTCGCCCAGTCCCGCCCGGCCCACCCCGAGCTTGCGCAGCGCACTCGCCACGTGGTGCTCGACCGTACGGGTCGACAGGAACAGCGCCCGGGCGATGTCCTGGTTCGCCGCGCCCTGGGCGGCCAGCGCCGCGACCTGGCGCTCGCGCGGGGACAGCCGCTCGCCGTAGCCGCGCCGCCCCGGCGAGGCCGCCCGGCCCAGGCCCAGCTCCCGCCGCAGCCGCTGGCAGCGGGCCGCGTCCGAGGCCGCGCCCAGCGCCAGATAGGCCCGCTCGGCCGCGGCGATCCGCTCCCCGGCCGCCGCCCGGTCGCCCCCCGCCGCCACGGTCGCCGCCCGCTCCTCGGCCCGCGCCTGCTCGTACGGGCGCCCGATCCGCTGCCACAGCCCGGCCGAGCGCACGAACTCCCCACCCGCGCCCGCCGGATCCCCACCCGCGCCCGCCGGATCCGTACCGGCCAGCAGCAGACCGCCGGCGAAGGCCAGCGCCGCCCGGGCCGCCGGCGCGTCCCGCCCCTCCAGATGCGCCCGCGCCTGCTCGACCAGCTCCGCCGCACCCGCCGCGTCGCCCGCCGCCAGCAGCACCTCGACCGCCACCGGCAGCACCTCGGCGGCCCGCGGCCAGGCCCCGGCCCGGCGCAGCGCGTCCAGCGCCGGCACCAGCGTGGCCGCCGCCCGCGCGACGTCCCCCTCCGCCAGCTGCAGCCCCGCCAGCCCCGCCGCCGCCCGCAGCGCCCCGGTCACCTGCGACTCCCGCTCCCCGTACGGGCCCGCCTCCGTGAAGTGGTCGCGCGCCTCCGCGAGCCGGCCGCGCGCGGCCGCCAGCCGGCCCCGCAGCAGGGCCTGCTCGACCCCGGCCATCGCGAGGTCCGGGAACTCCGCACCCAGCGCGGCCAGCCGCTCCTCCAGCCCGTCCCACCGCCCGGCCAGACCGTCCAGCCGCACCAGCGCGATCCGGCTGTAGCACTCCAGATAGGGGATCGCCGCCCGACGGGCCAGGCGCCGACTCTCCTCCAGCAGCCGCGCCGCCCGCCGGTCGTGGCCCAACTCCACGGCGATCTCACCCGCGTTGTACAGCGCACGGGTGGTCTGCCGGACGATCTCCGGCCGCCGCGAGCTGCGCGGCAGCGCGTCCAGCCGCTCCCACACCGCGGGGTCGCCCTCGCGCGCCAGGAACGTCAGCCGGGTGGCCCGCACCGCGGCCGCCACCTCCTCGTCCGGGTTCGCGGCCAGCGTCCGCTCGGCCCGCTCCAGCCACTGCCGGGCGCGCTCGCCGGCGCCGTCGCGCTCGTTCATGGCCAGCGCCACCATCGCCCGGGCCGCCCGGCCCGGACGCTGCTCCAACTCGTCGAGGGACTCCTCCATCCGGTCGAAACCGGCCCGGTCCCCGCCGTGCACCGCCATCAGGAAGCCCAGCGACAGCCGGATCTCGCCGCGGTCGGGCACCGGCAGCCGCGGATCGGCGATGATCGCGGTCAGCGTCGCCGCGCTGGCCACCGAATCCACGCCGTCGGCGGCGATCCGCGCCAGCGCCAGCGCGGCCCGCCCGCGCCGCCGCGGATCGAGGTCGGGCTCGTCCAGCAGCCGGCGCAGCAGCGCGCCGGCACTGCCGCTGTCCCCGAGCGCCACCGCCTGGTCGGCGGCCGCCTCGGCCACCTCCTGCCAGGCCGCCCGGTCGCCGAGCGCCAGCGTGTGGTGGGCGATCTGCACCAGCGGCCTCGGCTCGCGCGCACCCAGCGCCGCCACCGCCCGCCGGTGCAGCGCGCCGCGCCGCGGCCCCGGCAGCCGGCGGTAGGCCACCTGCTGCGCCAGGACGTGCCGGAACCCGTAGCGGGCCAGCGGCTTCTCGTTGAGCACCGCCGCCCGCAGCGCCTCGGTGAGGCCGTCCGCCGCGGCCTGCGGGTCGAGGCCGGCCACGGCGGCCAGCAGGTCCTCCCCGGCCGGCACGCCCAGCACCGCGGCGGCCGAGGCGATCGCGGCGGCCTCCGGGGACAGCGCCGCGAGCCGCTCGGTCACCGCGTCGCGCAGGCCGCGCGGCACCTCGGACTGCTCCAGGTCGGCGGCCAGGTCCGCGGCGTTGGTCAGCGCGCCGGAACCGCGCTGCTCGCACAGCGTGATCAGGTCCTCCTCGGCGACCAGCGGCAGGCCCTCGCTGCGGTCGAACAGCACCCGGGTGAGCGCCGCCGTCGCGCGCGGGCCCAGCGCCGCCCGGGCCAGCTCGTCGACCTCGGCCTCGGCGAGCGGGGCCAGCCGGATCAGCGCACCGCCCACCCCGGCGGGGCGCCGGTAGGCCGCGCCCAGTACGGGGGTGTCCGGCGCCAGGTCCTCGGCCCGGTAGGTGAGCACCAGGGCCAGCCCCGCCGGCACGTCCCGGGCCAGCAGCAGGAGCAGCTCGCGGGTGGCATCGTCCACCCAGTGCAGGTCCTCCACGACCAGCACCGTCTCGCCGAGCGCGCCGAGCAGGGCGCGCACCGCCTGCACCAGCAGCCGCAGCCCCGGCGTCCCCTCACCGGCGGCCGCGGGCAGCGGCGGCAGCCGGTCGGCGAGGTCGGGCAGCAGCGGGCGCAGTGCCCCGGCGCTGGCCGGGATGCGGTCGGCGGGCGGCAGGAACGGGCCGACGCCGCGCAGCGCGTCCACCACCGGGCCGAAGGCCAGCGGCTCGCGCAGCGGATGGCAGAAGCCGGTCAGCACCAGGCGGCCCGCCGCCGCGGCACCGGCCGCGGCCTCGGCCACCAGGCGGGACTTGCCCAGGCCGGCCTCGCCCTCGACCAGGACCACGGCGGGCGGGCGGAGCATCGCGTCGGTCAGGCGGTCCAGTTCGGGCCGGCGCCCCACGAACACGAAACCGGCGCCGGGCGATCCCGGCTCGACGGGCCGACTCACGGCCGTCCGGTCGGTTCGGGTGCGCGGCGCTCGCCGAGGAGGGGTGCGAAGGCCATGGGCACATCATGCCGTGACGGTTTCCGGCGGTACCCGCCGGGGCGCCCTCGCGGCGCAGGTGGTGCGGGCGGTGCGGTGCGTTCCCGCGGTGCGTTCCGGTGGTGCGTTCCCGTGGTGTGTTCCTGTGGTGCGGGAGGTGTGTCCGTGCGCGTACGGGCGGTGCGGGCAGTGTGTTCAGGCGGTCCGGGCGCGGACCGGCGGGTGGGGCGGCGGGACGTCCGGGCCGGGCAGTTCGAGTACCGCGCAGCCCAGCGCCTCCAGCCGGCGCACCGTCGCCCGGGCACTGCGGTCGTCGAGCGAGAAGACGAACGGCCCCGGCACCAGCACCACGTTCACCCAGCCCTGTTCGGCCCGCTCCAGCAACCGCTCCAGGGCGGGGTGCGGGTCGCCGGAGCGCACCCCGTCGTCCAGGAAGGCGGAGGGCACCGGCAGGCCGCGGTAGCGGGCCAGGCGCTCCAGCACCGCGCGCTGGTACTCCAGCCCCGCCGCGTCGGCGGGGTAACAGCGGAGGTACAGCGCGGGCCGGGCCGGGAGGCCGGGGTGCGGGGGGCGGTCGGTCATGTCGTTCACCTGCCCGGTGGGTGAGGAGTGCGACGGGAGTGGGGCGCCCGTCCACTCCAGCAG
>NZ_JBIVVI010000946.1:0-3639 GCF_044757675.1 Kitasatospora sp. NPDC091257 | reverse complement strand
CACACGCGCCTCCCCCGGGCCCGTCGGCAAACCTGCCTCCCGCAGCCCCCGTGCGGCGGGGCTTCAGTGTAGGAACGACTGACACCCCAATGGAATAGCACAACGTCTCGCACGAATTGACATGACCGAAACGATGCCGCCATCCGTGCACTGGGACCAGTACCCTCGATACGGCCGCCACGCACCACCAGGAGGGCACTCGTGGACCACCTCGACTGGCAGAGGTCCAGCACCAGCAGCGACAAGGATGACTGGATCGAGATCGCCTCCGAGGGCGACCACGTCTACATCCGGCAGTCCGACGACCCCACCCTCGTCGTCACCACCACCCGCATCAAGTTCAACGCCTGGGTGCTCGGCGCCAAGGCCGGCGAGTTCGACCACTTCGTCGCCTGACCCGCCCCCGCCCGACCGGCACCCCGCCGGCCGGGCGGTCGGCTGTCCGAGCCCGCGGATCACCCCCCGTAGCGGGCGGCCAGGGCCCGTACCGTCCTGGCGATGCGGTCACGGAGTTCGGCCGGTTCCAGGACCTCGACGTCGGCGCCCAGCCGCAGGAACTCCCCGTGCGCGTGGTCCAGCGACTCGATCGGCACCCGGGCCTCCGTCCAGCCCTCGTCCGCGGCGGCGACCCCGAGGCGCCGGGCGCCCTCCGGGGTGAGCCGGACCAGCGCCTCCCCGGTGTGCAGCCGGGCCCGGAAGTCGGCGAGGTAGCCCGTCCAGTACGCGCCCAGGCCGAAGCCGTCCGGGACCGCGAACTCCTCGTCCAGCTCGCGCAGTCGGACGACCTGATCGACCCGGTACGTACGCATCCCGCCCGGACCGGCGGCGACCAGGTACCAGCGCCCGGCCTTGAGCACCAGCCCGTACGGCTCCACCCGCCGCTCGATCTCCTCCGGCGCCCGCCAGCGCCGGTACCGCAGCACCACCGCCCGCCGCTCCCACACCGCGGCGGCGACGGCGGCCAGGTGCGGGGTCTCGTCCGCCGCGCCGTACCAGCCGGGCGCGTCGAGCAGGAAGCGCTCCTGGATCCGCCCGGCGTGCTCGCGCAGCTCCGCCGGCAGGGCCGCCCGCAGTTTGAGCTGGGCGGCGGTGAGCGCCTCGCCGAGGCCCAACTCGGCGGCGGCGCCCGGGAGTGCGGCGAGGAAGGCGGCCTGGGCCTCGTCGGCGGTCAGCCCGGTGAGGCGGGTCCGGTAGCCGTCGACCAGCCGGTACCCGCCGGCGTGCCCGGCGTCGCCGTACAGCGGGACTCCGGCGGCGGCGAGCGCCTGGACGTCCCGGTAGACCGTACGGACGGAGACCTCCAGCTCCCCCGCCAGCTGCTCGGCGGTCAGCCGGCCCCGGTTCTGGAGCAGCAGGAGCAGGGCGACCAGCCGACTCGCGCGCATGCCGCCCAGTATCCACTGACAGGTGGTGTCAGGAGAGTGGTCCTACGCTGCGGCGCATGAACGACTTCACCCGCACCGGCGCGGCCACGGCATGAACCTCATCGTCGAACTCCGCCAGTACACCCTGCACCCCGGCGCCCGGGAGACCCTGATCGAGCTGTTCGAGCGCGAGTTCGTGACCGGCCAGCAGGCGGTCGGCATCACCGTCGGCGGCCGCTTCCGCGACCTCGACGATCCGGACCGCTTCGTCTGGCTGCGCGCCTTCCCCGACATGGCCGACCGGCGGCGCGCCCTGGAGGCCTTCTACGGCGGCCCGGTCTGGCGGGAGCACCGCGACGCGGCCAACGCCACCATGGTCGACAGCGACGACGTCCTGCTGCTGCGCGGCCCCGGATTCACATCGCATGCGGGCGGCCGCGAGGTCCTCGCCACCGTCTGCCACCCGGCCGCCTCGGCGACCGTCCACGGCGGCGCCTTCGACTCCTTCGCCACCGAACACTTGCTCCCGGACCATGCGTTGCACCGCACCGAGCACGCCGAGAACGACTTCCCCCGGCTGCCCGTCCGCACCGGCGAGGACGTCCGCGTCTGGTTCGGCCCCGCCGAGCCGGCCCCCTGGCCGTCCCGGCGGCTCCGGCTGGAACCAGTCGGGCCGTAGCCGCCGGGTGCACGCCGGCGTGCCCGGTGCGCCCGCGCCCTCAGGGGCCCATGACGCTCGTCCCCCGTGCCCCGGCGCGGGCCGGGGCACGGGGGACGAGGTCGGCTCACGCGCCGGCGTGCGCGGGCAGGGCGAGCCAGTCCGACCAGGAGATCTCACGGCCGAGGAAGCGGGGCCGCTCGAACGGCCAGTCGGCGGCGATCCACCGCGGCACCAGGGCGTCCATGGCCCGCTCGACCTCGCTGCCCACCAGCTCGTCCACCACCCACCAGGCGATCTCGCCGTCCGCACCGGCCTTCGCGGGCGGGTCGATGTAGACGCAGCCGAGCAGGGCCGTCTCGGCCGCGTCGAGCAGCGCGTAGTTGAAGGACTGGTGTGCGGCGATCTCCTTCTCGTGCCGCAGCAGGTCGGCCTGGTTGGCCTCGAAGGTCATGGTGGCCGCGGGCCAGCCCCAGGCCGGACCGAAGAGGATCCACAGCCGTTCGCGCGAGCCCGTCACGGCCGGGTAGTCGAGCGGGGCATCCGCCTCCCGGACCGGCCGCAGGTGATGGGCCCCGCCCGGCAGCGGCACCCGGACGGGATGGACGAAGTCATCGGGAAGCCAGCTCATGGCGCCCGACCGTAGCACCGCACGGACAGCCGCCCCCTGGACTTTCCCCGCACCGCCCGGACGTCCCGCACCCGCCGGCCCCGCCGCCGAAACACCGACCCCCGAAGTCTCGCGGGAAGTCGGTCGGGCCGACTTCCCGCGCACGCGATGGGGACGGGCGGGGCGAGGAGGAGGGGCGGGATCAGGTGTTGAGGGATGGGAACCAGGAGCGGGGTTCAGGGGGCGGCCGCGGCGCAGGACGGCCTCGGCGAGGTCGACGGCCTCCCGCACCGGGACGAGCCGGCAGTCGGCGGTGCCGATGCGGGCGGTGGTGATGCCGCGGGCGGTGCGCAGGACCTCCTCCCCGAGGCGGTCGAAGTGGAGGTCGTCGAGGTCGGGGGCCCGGAAGGTGGTCCAGCCGTCCGCCCCGACGCAGCGGTACTCGCGCACCGTGACGTCGGGCATGCGCAGGTCGGCCAGGTGGAAGGCGGTGAACCGGCCCATCGGCACGCCGAGCATCAGCACCCGGGCGTCCAGTTCGTAGAGCCGCCCGAGCGGCGACTCCGGGCCGAGGTGGGAAGTCAGCGGGTGGCGCCCGGTGATCTCCCGGGCGAGCCGGCCCACGGCCGCCCAGGAGGTCTGCGGGTGGTGGCTGCGCAGTGCGCCCGGGTGGGTGCGGACCGCCTCCGACAGCGCCCCCATGGAGGGCGAGGCCGGGGTGGTGGCCGGATCGAAGCGGGGCATCCGGGCCTGGTAGTCCGCCACCGCCGCCGGGGAGAGACCGGCGGTGGCGCGCTGGTGGACGCGGGAGGTGGCGGAGTTCTCGGGCGTGGCGGTGTAGGCGACCAGGGTGCCGTCGGGGCCGAGGACTTCGAGCAGGGCCTCGACCACACCGGCCGCCCCTCCGGGCACCGGTCCGAGGGCGCGCAGGGACGCCTGGACGTGCAGCACCGTGCCCGGACGGACCCCGAGGTCGGCGAGGTCGCGGACGAGGGGATGGACGGGGG
>NZ_JBIVVI010000945.1:0-3647 GCF_044757675.1 Kitasatospora sp. NPDC091257 | reverse complement strand
GGCTGGGTGGTCGTGGCCCCGCCCGGGGAGCTGGCGCTCTCCGACCTCCACCGGCTGATCGTCGACCACCGGGTCGGTGCGCTGTGGTTGACAGCCGGGCTGTTCCGGGTGTTCGCCGAGGAGTCGCCCGGCACGCTGGCCGGGGTCGGCCAGGTGTGGACCGGCGGTGACATCGTGCCGGCCGACGCGGTACGGCGCGTCCTGGCACGGTGTCCGGACTCCGTGGTGGTCGCCGGGTACGGCCCGACCGAAGCCGCCACGTTCACCACACGCCGGGTGCTCCGCCCCGGTGAGGCGGTTCCCGACGTCGTCCCCCTCGGCCGGCCGATGGACAACAGGCGGGTGTACGTCCTGGACGAGGCGCTGTCGCCGGTGCCGCCGGGGGTGGCCGGCATGCTGCACGTCGCCGGTGCGGGCGTGGCGCGCGGGTACCTGAACGACCCCCGCCGGACGGCCGGCCAGTTCCTGCCGTGCCCGTTCGGCGAACCGGGGGAGCGGATGTACCGCACGGGCGACGTGGTCCGCTGGAACGCGGAGGGGGAGCTGGAGTTCCTCGGCCGCGCGGACGAGCAGGTCAAGCTCCACGGCTTCCGCATCGAACTGGGCGAGATCGAGGCGGTGCTGGCCGGGCACCCCGCCGTCGCCCAGGCGACCGTGGTCGCCGGCCCGGGTGCCCCGCCCGGCCGACGCCTGATCGGCTACGTCGTCCCGGCCGGGGACCCGGCGCTCGACCCGGCGTCGGTGCGGGAGCACGCCTCGGCGGTGCTGCCGGACTACATGGTGCCCTCGGTGATCGTCACGCTCGACGCCTTCCCCCTGACCCCCAGAGGGAAGATCGACCGGGCCGCGCTGCCCGTCCCGGACCCCGCACCGGCGCCGTCCGGCCCCGGGCCGCGCACCCCGGCGGAGCGGACGATGTGCGCGCTGTTCGCCGAGGTGCTCGGCCGGCCCACGGTGGGCGTCGACGACGGTTTCTTCGCGCTGGGCGGCAATTCCCTGCTCGCGACCAGGCTGGTCAACCGGGTGCGGGTGAGGTTCGGCCGCGAACTCACCCTCGGCGCCCTGTTCCAGGCGCCCACGCCGGCGCGCCTGGTCGACGCGCTCGACGACGCCCCGGACGCCGCGGCCGTACCGGACCTCTCACCACGTACACGACTCTGACGACTCTGACAGCTCTGACAGCGATCACAGGAAGCACCTCGGCATGGCCCACACCCTCTCCCAGCCCGACGAGACACCGGCAGCGCCGGCACCACCCGAAACCCCGATCACGGCAGCACCCCCGACGGCCCCGGCGCTGGGAGTGTCCCAGGTCCGCCGGTACTACCAGCTCGTCGACGCCGGGGACGTGCCCGCGCTGGTCGCCCTGTTCACCCCGGACGCCCGCTACCACCGCCCCGGGTACCGACCCATGGTCGGGCATGCCGAACTGGAACGCTTCTACCGCGACCAGCGGGTGATCCGCACCGGCGTGCACACCCTGGCCACCGTGGTCACGACCGACGACGAGGTGGCGGTGCACGGCCTGTTCCGCGGCGTGCTGCACGACGGCGGTGAGGTCGAGCTGCGGTTCGCGGACTTCTTCCGGATGACGCCGCAGGGCCGCATCGCCGCGCGGGACACCTTCTTCCACGTGCCCGCGGTCTGAGCCGCGGCTCCAGCGGCTCCAGCAGCTGCAGCGGCGCCAACGGCGACGGCCCACGCGGTCGCGCGTTCAACCCCGACGGGGAAACTTCAGCACAGGAAAGCGGGAAGCAGTTGACCAAGACCGTCTTCACCTCCGACATCCCGGCGTTCGTCGGCAGCGGACGGCCACCGTTCGACGCCCGGGCGATCCACGAGCTGGTCGCCGAACAGGCGGAGCGGGCCCCGCACGCGCCCGCCGTCACCTGCGACGGACGGACCCTGACCTACCAGCAGCTCAACGACCGCGCCCACCGGCTCGCCGGGCGACTGCGAGCGGCCGGACTGGCGCAGGAGGACGTCGTGGGCGTGCTGGTGCCGCGCTCGCCGGAGCTGATCGTGGCCCTGCTCGCCGTCCTCGTCGCGGGCGGGGCGTACCTCGGACTCGAACCGGACGACCCGGCGAGCCGCCACGCGCTGCTGCTCAAGGACGCGGGCGCGGGCATGGTGATCACCGAAGAGTCCCTGCGGGAGCAACTGCCCGGCACCGTCGTCACGGTGACGGAAGGCCGCCCGGCGCAGGATCCGGCCACCGGGCCGGCGGCTCCGGCCCGCCCCGGCGACCCGGACCGGCTCGCCTACGTCAGCTACACCTCGGGCTCCACCGGCGAGCCCAAGGGCGTCGGCGTGCCCCACCGGGCGATCGACCGGCTCGTCCGGGGCGCGGACTGGATGGACGTCCGCGCCGAGGACGTCTTCTTCCACCTCGCGCCGGTCGCGTTCGACGCGTCCACGTTCGAGATCTGGGCCCCCCTCGTCAACGGCTGCCGGCTGGTCCTCTTCCCCCCGGTCGCCATCACGCTGGAGCACGTTGCGCGCGTCGTCCGGGCCGAGCGCGTGACGGTCCTGCTGCTGACCACCGGGCTCTTCCACCAGATGGCGAGCTCCCACCCGGAGGCGTTCGCCGACGTGCGGCACGTCCTCACCGGGGGCGACGTGGCCTCGCCGAACCACGTCCAGCACCTGCTGGCCCGCCACCCGGAGCTGCTCTTCACCAACGGCTACGGACCGACCGAGAACACCACGTACACGACCTGCTGGACCAGCAGCACCCTCCCGGAGCTGCGGAGCGTGCCGATCGGCCGCCCGATCAGCGGCACCAGGGTCGCCGTGCTCGACGGCGACCTCGGCCCGGTGCCCGTCGGCGAGTGCGGGGAACTGTACGTGGCCGGGGCGGGCCTGGCCCGCGGCTACCTGGGCCGCCCGGCCGCCACGGCCGAACGGTTCCTGCCCGACCCGTTCGGGACCGAGCCGGGCGCCCGGATGTACCGGACCGGCGACCTCGTGCGATGGCTGCCCGACGGCACCCTGGAGTTCGTCGGACGGGCGGACGACCAGGTCAAGGTCCAGGGCTACCGTGCCGAACCGCGCGCCGTCGAGGTCGAGCTGGAACGGCTCGCCGGGGTGCGGCACGCGGTCGTGCTGCCGCAGCCCGACCCGGCGGGCGGCACCCGGCTGCTGGCCTACGTCGTGCCCGCGGAACCCGAGCCGGCGGGCAACGCCGAGCTCGGCCGGCGGCTGCGCCACGAACTGCGGGACCGGCTGCCGGGTTACCTGATCCCCTGGGCGATCCTCGTCCGTCCCGAGCTGCCGGTGAACCGCAACGGCAAGATCGACCGCCGGGCCCTGCCCACCGCCACCCGGGTGCCGCGCAACGTGCCCAACGAGTTCGTCCCGCCCCTCACCGAGGTGCAGACGCGACTGGCCGAGTTGTGGGGCGACGCCCTCGGCGTCGAACCGGTCGGCGTCGACGACGACTTCTTCGACCTCGGCGGACACTCCCTGCTGGCCACCGACCTCCTGGTCGCCACCCAGCGCGAGTTCGACGTGGACCTCCCCGCGCAGACCCTGTACCTGTCGCCGACCGTCGCCGAGCTGGCGACGGCCCTCACCGCCCGGATGCGGACGCCGGGCCCGGACGGCCCGACGGACGGCCCGATGGGGGACCCGGCCGACGGGGCGGG
>NZ_JBIVVI010000944.1:0-3655 GCF_044757675.1 Kitasatospora sp. NPDC091257 | reverse complement strand
CCCGCCGCTGCTCCCCCAGCGGCGGGGCGGGGCCTTCGGCGTGCCCGGGCACCCCGGGCCGACGGAAACGGCGGTTGACGAACCGACGGACGCCCTGGTCAACTGAAGCGGTGAACGCCTCGTGCCCGCTGGTCACCCGCAGCCACATCGACTTCGGTCGCGTGTGGTCCGCGGCGTGTCGCGGCTGAGCTGACCGTTCCCCCGCCGCCGCCCGGCTGACGTCCCGCCCGGCGCCGGACCTTCCCCCCGCCCGCACGGGCTCCGCCCGCGGGCCGCCACCGCGCTCCGGCGTGCCCCCGCGCTCCCGTGCTCCCCGCACGGCCGCGCCGGCGCCCGCACGCGTCCGCACGAGGAAGTCAGGCTCACCATGCCCCGCCAGTTGCACCTGTCCGCCGCCCTCGACAGCCCCGGCCGCTTCGACGCCGGGCACTACGCCTACCTCGCCCGCCTCGCCGAGCGGGCCACCCTGGACTTCGTCACCCTCGACGACTCCTTCGCCGCCGCGCCGAGCCGCCCCGACGCGCTCGCCGCCCTCGCCCGGATCGCCCCGCTGACCGACCGGGTCGGACTGGTGCCGACCGTCACCACCACCCACACCGAGCCCTTCCACACCTCGATCTCGGTCAACACCCTGGACTGGGCGAGCGAGGGCCGGGCCGGCTGGCTGGTCGGCGTCTCCACGACCGAGGCCGAGGCCCGGGCCTTCGGCCGCCGCCCGGTCGGCGCCGAGGACGAGCTGTGGGCCGAGGCCGCCGACGCCGTCGAGGTGGCCGCCCGGCTCTGGGACAGCTGGGAGGACGACGCGGAGATCCGCGACACCGCGACCGGGCGGTTCATCGACCGCGACAAACTGCACTACATCGACTTCGAGGGCCCGCACTTCTCGGTCCGCGGCCCGTCCATCACCCCGCGCCCGCCGCAGGGCCGCCCGGTGGTCGCGGTGCCGGTCGCCGCCGCCGACCTCGCGCCGGACGCCTCCCCGGGCGGGCGGGCCCGGACCGCCGCCGCGATCCGGCACGCCGATGTCGTGCTGCTCGACGCCCCCGACCGCGCCACCAGGCTGACCGCCGCCACCGAACTGCGGCTGCGCGCCGGGGAGGGCCTGCGCATCCTCGCCCGGCTCGACACCGCCCTGTCCGCGCTGCCCGACCGGGCCGCCGACGAGCGGCTGCTCGCCGAACTCACCGCGACCGGCACCGGCGTGGACGGCTTCCACCTCTCCCCCGCCGACCCGCCGCGCGACCTGGCGGCGCTGGCCGACCGGATCGCCCCCGCCCTGCGCGCCGCGGGCCTGCTGCGCGCCGAGTACACCGGCCGCACCCTGCGCGACCACCTCGGCCTGGCCCGCCCGGCCAGCCGCTACGCCGCCCGCCCCGCCGGCGCCCCCGCCGCTTCCCCCGCCCTCGCCGAGGTGACCCGATGACGGACCGACCGCTCAAGCAGATCCACCTGGCCGCGCACTTCCCCGGCGTCAACAACACCACGGTGTGGAGCGACCCGGCCTCCGGCAGCCACATCGAGTTCTCCTCGTTCCGCCACCTCGCGCAGACCGCCGAACGCGGGAGGTTCGACTTCTTCTTCCTCGCCGAGGGCCTGCGGCTACGCGAGACCAAGGGCCTCATCCACGACCTCGACGTGGTCGGCCGCCCCGAGTCGATCACCGTACTGAACGCGCTCGCCGCCGTCACCGAACGGCTCGGCCTGGCCGCCACCGTCAACGCGACCTTCAACGAGCCGTACGAACTGGCCCGCCGCTTCGCCTCGCTGGACCACCTCTCCGGCGGCCGCGCGGCCTGGAACGTGGTCACCTCCTCGGACGCCTTCACTGGGGAGAACTTCCGCCGCGGCGGCTACCTGGACCGCGCCGACCGCTACACCCGCGCCGCCGAATTCGTCCAGCTGGCACGGGAGTTCTGGGACGCCGGGGACGAACCCGCCCGGCACCGCGGCCCGCAGTTCGAGGTCGAGGGCAGACTCTCGCTGCCGCGGCCGCCGCAGGGCCACCCGGTGGTGATCCAGGCCGGGGACTCCGACGAGGGGCGCGAGTTCGCCGCCGCCACCGCCGACGTGGTCTTCTCCCGGCACTCCACCCTCGCCGACGGCCAGGCCTTCCACACCGACGTCAAACGCCGGCTCGCCGCGTACGGGCGCAAGCCGGACGAGCTGAAGGTCATGCCCGGGGCCACCTTCGTCCTCGGCGACACCGACGCCGAGGCCGCCGAACGGGCCCACGGGATCCGCCGGGCCCAGGTCGGCCCGCAGACCACGATCGCCTTCCTGGAGCAGGTCTGGGGCGTCGACCTGTCCGACCACGACCCCGACGGACCGCTGCCGACCGTCGACCCCGATCCGGACAGCGGCCTGGTCCAGGGGCGGGTCCGGCACGCCGACCCGGTGGCCCTCGCCGAACGGTGGCGGGCGGTGGCCGCGGAGAAGAAGCTGACCAGCCGCGAGCTGGTGATCGAGCTGACCGGCCGGCAGTCCTTCATCGGCTCGCCCGCCACCGTCGCCGCGCAGATCGACCACTTCGTGCAGAACGACGCGGCCGACGGCTTCATCCTCGTCCCGCACCTCACCCCGGGCGGGCTGGACGAGTTCGTCGACCGGGTCGTACCGCTGCTCCAGGAGCGCGGGGTGTTCCGCACCGACTACACCGGCCCCACCCTGCGGGACCACCTCGGACTGCCGGCGCCCGGGCGGCGCTGACGATCCGTCGCCCGGCACCCGGGGGCCACCCGGCCGGCCTCCCACAGCCGAGTGACCCACCGGGCCGCCGTGACCGACGCCGGTGACACGGCCGTGCGCGGCCCGCCCGGGCCTCCCGGACGGGCCGCGCACGGCGGGCGGTCAGCTGGTGCGGCGGCGGCGGGCCAGGAAGAAGGCCCCCGCGCCGGCGCCCACCAGCAGCGCTCCGGCGCCCGCGATCAGGCCGGTCCGGTCGCTGTCGGCGCCGGTGGAGGCCAGGTGGCCGCCCACCGGCCGGTCACCGGCCGCCGGGGCGTCGCCCGCGGGCGCGGCGGGCGCCGAAGCGGCCGGGGCGGCCGGTGCCCTGGTGACGTCGCCGGCCTGCTGGGCGCCGGGCGCGTCGCCGCCCGGCTGCGGCTTCGAGCCGTTCGAGCCGGTGGACGGGGCCGGGGTCCCGGTGCTCTCCGGGGTGCCGGTCGGGGCGGGCGTGGTGGTGGGCTTCGGTTCCGGGGCGACGACCCGGACGGTGGCGCCGGGCGAGCACATGGTGGTGCCGCGGAAGGGCATGCCGTCGCCCTCGTTGACGAACACGCAGGGGTTCAGCTCGGTCGCGCCCGGCGGCATGTCGGCCGGGTAGCTGACCCGGACCCGCTTGGTCTGCGAACTCCCGGGGGCCGCCGAGGAGTTGCGGCCGTCCAGGTAGAAGCCCGCCGGAGGCTCGGCCTCGGTGGTGACCGGCGCCAGGACGGTCCAGGTGCCGTCGGCGCCACGGACCTCGACCCTGGCGTGCCGGTCGGTGAACAGCACGTTGCCGAGGTTGGTGTAGGCGGACGGCGTCGGGTTCCTGAGCACCGCGTCGAACTCGATGGGCGCCCCGCCCGCGACGGCGGTGGCCGGGACCCCGGACACCCCGTTGGTGATCCCCTCCACGTTGATCACGTGGGTGTCGTTGAGCGGCGGCTCGACCGGG
>NZ_JBIVVI010000943.1:0-3667 GCF_044757675.1 Kitasatospora sp. NPDC091257 | reverse complement strand
GTACTGGCGCGACACCCTGGCCGGCTTCCCCGCCCCCACCGAACTGCCCCGGGACCGCCGCCCGGCCGGCGCCCACCGCGCCTCCTCCTCGGCCTCGGTGAAGGTCGCCCTCGGCCCCGAGCTTTCCGAGCGGCTGCGGGCCACCGCCCGGCAGGCCGGGCTCACCGTCAACACCGTGCTCCAGGGCGCCTGGGCGCTGCTGCTCTCCCGCTACGGCGGCGGCGAGGACGTGGTGTTCGGCACCATCGTCTCCGGCCGGCCCGCCGAACTCCCCGGCGTCACCTCGATGGTGGGGCTGTTCATCAACGCCCTGCCCACCCGGGTGCGGATCGACGACCGGCGCCCGCTGCTGGACTGGCTGCGGGAGGTCCAGGACCACCAGTCCGAGGCCCGCCGGCACGACGCCGTCTCGCTGGCCCAGCTCCAGGGCTGGAGCGAACTGCCCGGCGGCACCGCCCTGTTCGACAGCATCGTGGTCTTCGAGAACTACCCCTTCGACGCGCAGTCGCTGACCCGGCACGGCCTGGGCGTGGAGACCGAGCACGTGCTGGAGCCGACCAGCTACCCGCTCGGCGTGGTGGTGGCGCCCGGCGAGTCCATCGAGGTCAGCCTCGACCACGACCCGGCCGCCTTCGACGCCGCCACCGTCGAGCGGCTCGGGGCGAGCCTGCGCACCCTGCTCGCCGGGATGGCGGCCGGCCTCGACCGGCCGGCCGGCGAACTGCCGCTGCTGGACCCGGCCGAGGGACGCGAGCTGCTGGAACGCCTCGGCGGCCCGGTGCGCCGGGCGCCCCGGCGCACCCTGCCCGAGGCCTTCGCCCGGCAGGCCGCCCGCACCCCCGACGCCCCGGCCGTGCGCTCCGGCGACGGCCTGCTGACCTACCGGGAGCTGGACGAACGCTCCAACCGGCTGGCCCGGCTGCTGATCGGGGCCGGGGCCGGACCCGAGCGCTTCGTCGCGCTCGCGCTGCCCCGCACCGTCGAACTGGCCGTGGCGCTGCTCGCGGTGCTCAAGAGCGGTGCCGCGTACCTGCCGGTCGACCCCGGCTACCCGGCCGAGCGGATCGCCTACCTCTTCGAGGACGTCCGGCCCGACGCCGTGATCACCGATGCCGCGACCGAGGGACGGCTCCCCGACGGCCCGTACGCCCGGATCGTGCCGGACGACCCGGCCTGCCGAGAACGGCTGGCCGCCGCCCGCACCGACGCCGTCGGCGACCCGGAACGGCACGGCGCCCTGCTGCCGGAGCACCCCGCGTACGTCATCCACACCTCCGGCTCCACCGGCCGCCCCAAGGGCGTGGTGGTCGCCCACGCCTCGGTGCTCGCCCTGACCGACTGGGCCGCCGCCGAGTTCGCCGGCCGAGGCCTGGAGCACGTGCTCGCCGCCACCTCGCTCAACTTCGACGTGTCGGTGTTCGAGATCTTCGCGCCGCTGCTCTCCGGCGGCTGCGTGGAACTCCTGCGCGACCTGCTGGCCCTGGCCGAGAACCCCGGCCCCCGGAGGGCCGGCCTGCTCAGCGCCGTGCCCTCGGCCCTCGGCGGACTGCTCGCCGACGGCGCCCTGCGACTCGGCGCGGACACCGTGGTGCTGGCCGGCGAAGGACTGCCCGCCCGCACCGTCCGCACCCTGCGCGAGGCCGTCCCCGGCTGCCGGGTGCTGAACATCTACGGCCCCACCGAGGCCACCGTCTACGCCACCGCCCACACCTGCGACCCCGCCGACCCCGACCGCGACCCGCCGATCGGCCGACCGGTCGGCGGCGCCCGGGCCTACGTCCTGGACGCGCGGCTGCGCCCGGTGCCCGTCGGCGCGCCCGGGGAGCTGTACCTGGCCGGCACCGGCGTGGCGCGCGGCTACCTGCGCCGCCCCGGCCTGACCGCCGGGCGCTTCCTGCCCGACCCCTACGGCCCGCCCGGCAGCCGGATGTACCGCACCGGCGACCGGGTGCGCTGGAGCGCCGACGGCGAACTGGACTACCTCGGCCGCGCCGACGACCAGGTCAAGGTGCGCGGCTTCCGGATCGAACTCGGCGAGGTCGAGGCCGCGCTGGCCCGCCACCCGCAGGTGGCGGCGGCCGCCGCCCGGGTGGTCGACCAGGACGGCCACAAGCGGCTGGTGGGCTACGCGGTGCCCCGCGACGGCGCCCTGCCCGACCCGGCCGAGTGGCGGACCTTCCTCGGCCGCACCCTCCCCGACCACCTGGTGCCCGCCGTGGTGGTGCCGCTGGAGCGGCTGCCGCTCGGCGCCACCGGCAAGCTGGACCGGCGCGCCCTGCCCGAACCGGTCCCGGCCACCCGGGCCACCGGCGGCGACCGGCCGCCGCGCACCGAAACCGAGCAGGCCCTCGCCGCGATCTGGCGCGAGGTGCTGGGCGTGCCCGAGGTGAACGCGGACGACAACTACTTCGCCCTCGGCGGGGACTCCATCCTCGGCATCCAGATCGTCTCGGCGGCCCGCCGGGCCGGCCTCGCGCTGACCCCCCGGCACCTGTTCGCCCACCAGACCCTCGCGGAACTCGCCGGTGCCGCCGAACGCGCGCCGAGCCCCGGCACGGACGCCGACCAGGGCGCCGTCACCGGCGAGACCCCGCTCACCCCCGTCCAGCACTGGCTGCTGGACACCCTCGACGGCGACCCCGCCCGGCTCACCCAGTCCGTCTCCTTCACCCTCGCCCCCGGCACCGAGGAGCCCGCCCTGCGGGCCGCCCTGGCCGCCGTCCTGGACCACCACGACGCCCTGCGGCTGCGCTGCGAGCCGCTCCCCGACGGCCGGTGGCGCCAGTACGGCACCGAGCCCGGCCAGGCCCCCGACCTGCGGGTCCACGAGCTGCCCGCCGCCGAGGGCGAGGAACGCGAGAGCGCCCTGCGCGACCTCGGCGAGCGCCTCGCCGAGGGATTCGACCTGGCCGCCGGGCCGCTGCTGCGCGCCGCGCTCTGCCGCTTCGCCGGCGACCCCCGCCCGGTGCTGCTGCTGGCCGCGCACCACCTGGTGGTCGACGCGGTGTCCTGGCGGATCCTGCTGGAGGACCTGGAGCGCGCCCACCGCGCGGCGGCCGCGGGCGAGCGGCCCGACCTCGGCGCCAAGAGCACCTCCTTCCGGGCCTGGGCCGAACGCCTCGCCGCGCACACCGCGGCCGGCGGCTTCGACGCGGAACTCCCGTACTGGCAGCGCCTGGCGGACGGTGCGGCCACCGCGCTGCCCACCGACCTCGACGGCGCCAACACGGCCGAGGCCGAGGAGTCGCTGACCTTCGCCCTGGGCGCCGAGGACACCCGCCGGCTGCTCCAGGACGTCCCGGAGGCCTACCGCACCCGGGTCAACGACGTCCTGCTCTGCGCCCTCGGCCGGGTGCTGGCCCGCTGGACCGGACGGAACCGGGTCCTGATCACCCTGGAGGGCCACGGCCGCGAGGAACTCCTCGACGGCGTCGACCTGTCCCGCACCGTCGGCTGGTTCACCGCGATGCACCCCGTCGCCCTGGACGTGCCCCCGGACGCGGACACCGGCACCGCCCTGAAGGCCGTCAAGGAGATCCTGCGCGCCGTCCCGAACGGCGGCCTCGGCCACGGCGCCCTGCGCCACCTCAAGCCGGAGCCCGGCCTCGCGCTGCCGCAGGTCGGCTTCAACTACCTGGGCCGGCAGGACCGGAGCGCCAGCCCCGGG
>NZ_JBIVVI010000942.1:0-3667 GCF_044757675.1 Kitasatospora sp. NPDC091257 | reverse complement strand
CCGGCCGACGCGCGGGAGGCCCTGGCCCGCGCCACCACCCACCTGCTCTCCCTGCAGTCGTCCGAGGGCTGGTGGAAGGGCGACCTGGAGACCAACGTCACCATGGATGCCGAGGACTTACTGCTCCGCCAGTTCCTCGGAATCCGCACCGAGGAGCTGACCCACGCCACCGCCGAGTGGATCCGCTCCCAGCAGCGCGAGGACGGCACCTGGTCCACCTTCCACGGCGGACCGCCCGAGCTGTCCACCACCGTCGAGGCGTACGTCGCGCTCAAGCTGGCCGGCGACGACCCGGACGCCCCGCACATGCTGGCCGCCGCGCGCTACGTCCGCTCCGCCGGGGGCATCGCGGCCGCCCGGGTGTTCACCCGGATCTGGCTCGCCCTGTTCGGCTGGTGGCCCTGGGACCGGCTGCCCGAGATGCCGCCCGAGATCATCTTCCTGCCCAAGTGGCTGCCGCTGAACATCTACGCCTTCGGTTGCTGGGCCCGCCAGACCATCGTCCCGCTGACCGTCGTCTCGTCCCACCGCCCGGTCCGTCCGGCCCCCTTCGCGCTCACCGAGCTGCACACCGACCCGAACGACCCGTACCCCCACCGGCCGCTCGCCCCCGCGACCACCTGGGACGGCCTCTTCGAACGCCTCGACAAGGCGCTGCACGCCTACCACCGCCGGGCCTTCCGCCCGCTGCGCCGACTGGCCGTCTCGCAGGCCTGCCGCTGGATCGTCGAACGGCAGGAGGCCGACGGCTGCTGGGGCGGCATCCAGCCCCCCGCCGTCTACTCGCTGATCGCCCTGCACCTGGAGGGCTACGAGCTGGAGCACCCGGTGGTGAAGGCCGGGCTCTCCTCCTTCGACCGCTTCACCGTGCACACCGAGGACGGCAAGCGCTGGCTGGAGGCCTGCCAGTCCCCGGTCTGGGACACCTGCCTGGCCACCATCGCCCTGGTCGACGCCGGGGTGCCGGCCGACCACCCGGCGCTGGTCTCCGCCGTCGACTGGATGCTCGGCGAGGAGATCCGCAAGCCCGGTGACTGGGCCGTGAAGCGGCCCGGGCTCGCCCCCGGCGGCTGGGCCTTCGAGTTCGAGAACGACACCTACCCCGACATCGACGACACCGCCGAGGTGGTGCTCGCGCTGCGCCGGGTCGCCCACCCCGATCCGGGCAAGGTCGACGCGGCGGTGGACCGGGGCGTGCTGTGGAACCTCGGCATGCAGTCCAAGAACGGCGCCTGGGGCGCCTTCGACGTGGACAACACCGGCACGCTGCCCAACAAGCTGCCGTTCTGCGACTTCGGCGAGGTGGTCGACCCGCCGTCCGCCGACGTCACCGCGCACGTGGTGGAGATGCTCGCCGAGACCGGCCGCTCCCGCGACCCCCGGACCAGGCGCGGCGTCGAATGGCTGCTGCGCAACCAGGAGGCGGACGGCTCCTGGTTCGGCCGCTGGGGCACCAACTACATCTACGGCACGGGCTCGGTGCTGCCCGCCCTGGTGGCGGCCGGCGTCCCGGACGAGCACCCGGCGATCCGCCGGGCGGTGCGGTGGCTGGAGGACCGGCAGAACGCCGACGGCGGCTGGGGCGAGGACATGCGCTCCTACGACGACCCGGCGCGCTGGGCCGGGCGCGGCGACTCCACCGCCTCGCAGACCGCGTGGGCGCTGATGGCGCTGCTCTCGGCCGGCGAGGGGCCGCAGGGCCGGGCCAACCCGGCGGTGGAGCGCGGCGTGGACTGGCTGGTGCGCACCCAGCTGCCCGAGGGCACCTGGGACGAGCCGCAGTTCACCGGCACCGGCTTCCCGTGGGACTTCTCCATCAACTACCACCTGTACCGGCTGGTCTTCCCGGTCACCGCGCTCGGCCGCTACCTCAACGGCGCCCCGGGCACGGGCCGGCCCGACGGCGCCCCGGCGATCGGGGCGGCCCGGTGACCACCGCGCCCCTGCTGGTGCTCTGCGCCCTGGGCCCCGAGGTCTGGGCCCTGCGCGGCGGTGACTGGCGCGGCGCGGTCGGCGGCTCCCCGGTACTGGTGCGCACCGGGGTCGGCCGGCGGCGCGCCGGGACGGCCGTCCGACGGCTGCTCGGCTCCGCCCCCACCGGCTACGGCGCCGTGGTGGTGGCCGGCTTCGGGGCCGCGGTCGGCCCCGGCGTCCTGCCCGGCGACGTGGTGGCCGCCGACGGCGTGCGCGACGCCGAGGGCCACCTGTACCCGGTCGACTCCGGCCCGGGGCTCACCCGGGCGCTGAAGGAGCGCGGCCTGACCGTGCACACCGGCGTCCACCACACCGCCGACCACGTGGTGCGCGGCATCGAACGGCGCGCCCTGCACCTCCAGGGCGCGCTCGCCGTCGACATGGAGGCCTCCGCCGTCCTGGCCGCGCTGTGCGAGGTGCGGCCCGCGCTGCCGGCGGCCGTCCTGCGGGTGGTGGTGGACACACCCGAGCACGAGCTGCTGCGGTTCGGCACCCTCCCGGCCGGGGTGCGTGCCTGGCGGACCCTGCGGGCGACGGTCCCCGCCCTGGTCGACTGGTACCGGCAGGAGCGCGCGCCCGGCTCCGCAGACCTGAACCACCCCACATCCTCGACGCTCCCCCAGGAGGCGAGCTAGCCATGGCCATGCCGTTGCGCCAGACCGTGCGGGTCGGCACCTACCTCATGCAGCAGAAGCTGTTCAAGCGCCGGGACAAGTTCCCGCTGATCGTGGAGCTGGAGCCGCTCTTCGCCTGCAACCTCGCCTGCGAGGGCTGCGGCAAGATCCAGCACCCGGCGGGCGTCCTGAAGCAGCGGATGCCCGTGGCCCAGGCGGTCGGCGCGGTCCTGGAGTCGGGTGCCCCGATGGTCTCGATCGCCGGCGGCGAGCCGCTGATGCACCCGCAGATCGACGAGATCGTCCGGCAGCTGGTCGAGCGCCGCAAGTACGTCTTCCTCTGCACCAACGCGCTGCTGATGCGCAAGAAGATGGACAAGTTCACGCCCTCGCCGTACTTCACCTTCGCGGTGCACATCGACGGCATGCGCGAGCGGCACGACGAGTCCGTGGCCAAGGAGGGCACCTTCGACGAGGCGGTGGCCGCGATCAAGGAGGCCAAGCGCCGCGGCTTCCGGGTCACCACCAACAGCACCTTCTTCAACACCGACACCCCGCAGACCGTCATCGAGGTGCTGGACTACCTCAACGACGAGCTCAAGGTGGACGAGATGATGATCTCGCCCGCCTACGCCTACGAGAAGGCCCCCGACCAGGAGCACTTCCTCGGCGTCGAGCAGACCAGGGAGCTCTTCCGCAAGGCCTTCGCCGACGGCAACCGCAAGCGCTGGCGCCTCAACCACAGCCCGCTCTTCCTGGACTTCCTGGAGGGCAAGGCCGACTTCGAGTGCACCCCCTGGGGCATCCCCAACTACTCGCTGTTCGGCTGGCAGCGGCCCTGCTACCTGATGGCCGACGGCTACGTGCCGACCTACCGCGAACTGGTCGAGAAGACCGACTGGAGCAAGTACGGCCGCGGCAAGGACCCGCGCTGCGAGAACTGCATGGCCCACTGCGGCTACGAGCCGACCGCCGTCCTCGCGACGATGGGCTCGCTCCAGCAGTCGCTGCGCGCCATCACCGAGACCGTCAGCGGCAACAAGGGCCGCTGAGACGGGAGCCGGCCCCCGGGTCGGCAC
>NZ_JBIVVI010000941.1:0-3667 GCF_044757675.1 Kitasatospora sp. NPDC091257 | reverse complement strand
GATGGTGAGTCGGGACCAACGGCGGTCGTCGGCTGATAGTCCGTTTGGAAGGGCGGGCACCGCTGTGTTCGATGCGGGGCGCCTGGGAGCGTCGGAGCGGAAGCCGGCAGCCGTGTCGGGGCCGATGGTGAGTCGGGACCAACGGCGGTCGTCGGCTGATAGTCCGTTTGGAAGGGCGTCGGGTGGGTGCTACCAATTCCAGGTGACTGTGTTCGTGTGTGCGGCCTGTGATCGTCCGATCGCGGGGCCGTTGACCAAGCTGCCCGAGGTGCCAGCGCGTTCGATGGATCAAGGGTTTCCCAAAGCGGACGGATCACGTCGGGCTACTCCCACCCTGCCACTCGGCTTCTTCGCTCTGGAACCCGAGCCGTGGGGCGCCCCGCTCGTCCCCTCCGACGAATGTCGGGAAGTCTTCGCCGGCGGGCCCTGCCTCGGTGACCCGGACGGCGACGGATTCCTGGTGTCCGCAGGCCCCCGGAGCACGGTCGTCCTGCACCCGCAGGACGCACCGGGACTTCAGCCGCATCCTGACTGGAAGTAGCATTCCGGGGGATGCTGCGGCCTCGACGGCCAAAGCGGTATGAACCAACTGTGCCCCTGCGGTGTGGAGGTGGGCACGCTGATCAGCGAGTGCAACACCGCCTACGAACTGCACCTGGACCCTGGCCGGGTGCGCTCGACCACAGACTGAGCCGGCGAGCCGCCTGCCCGTGGCCGCCACCCTGGCCTTGGCCGGTCCCGCTGATCTGTGCGGGTTGTCGAGGGCTTGTATTCAGGCGGCAGCTACGGCGGCCTGGCGCTGGGCAGCGGTGCCGGCCAGGCGGAAGGACTGGGTTTCGGTCTCGATGATGTGGGCCTCGAAGGTGAGCCGGTCGACGATCGCCTGGCAGAGCCGCTTCTCGGTGAAGGTCTGGTCCCACTCGGTGAAGGGCCGGCTGGAAGCGATCGCTACGTGCGGACTTCACAGAATCGCGCTTGATCCAATTTTCGGTGGCCGCCGTCGCCGAACCTCGATCGCCGCGACTGGGAGACCGGCAACACACCCAGAAGTTGAACCAGATCCCGGTCTCGTGAGCACCGCCAGCGGGGGAGACTGTCGGTGCCGCCCAGCACTATCGCGGTATGCATACCGAGATGGCAGACGCCAGCGCCCACCCAGGCCGGAACTTCCATGCTCTGGTCGAGGCCGGCGCTGTGCTGTACATCGCAGAGTACGACGAGCTGAATGCCCTGAAGGTAGGTGTCACAAGCCGGGCCAGTCGCACCAGCCGGGTTCGACGGCATGCCCGACACGGGTGGCGCACGACGGCTGAGATCGTCTTCGACGACGGACGGCAGGCCTTCGTCGCGGAGCAGGCCATCCTGGCGTTCCTGCGAGCGTGCGGTGCGCGGGAAACCCTCAGGCAAGACCAGCTGCCACAAGGCGGCTACACGGAGACCATCGCCTTCTCCCGACAGGCGGGCCTAAGTGCCGATCAACTGCTCGCGATCGCTCGAGTCGCCACCGGGATTGTGAAAGCCACCCGGAGCGCGCCCTACACACTCCGGGCGACGGTCAATCAGCTGGAGTCAGCCGTTGCTGAAGCAACCGAGGAAGTCCGGTCTCTGCGCCGCGCCGGCCGTCGGCGGGAGGCAGACAAGTTGGCCGCCGAGGTGAGGACTCAACTCGAACAGATCGCCAAGTGGTGCGACACCATGATCGACGCCGTACAGGGCCGACTGGCCGTCTCGACCACACCGGAGTAGGCAGGGCCTGCGGCTGCGGGTCGACCACCCTCCACCGGCGGCGAGCCGGAAACCTCCACAGACCCACGGAGATCGTTCACGGAACGGAACTTGAGTCAGAACCTGTTCTCGCGGACAGAGCCACACTGACAGTCGTGACGGACAAGGTCCGTCCGACAGCCCCTCCCCCGCTCCCGAAGGGCTCCGAGGCGCCGCACCACCCACCGTGCCCGGTGGACACAGCGGAGGTGGCGCTGCTCCTGAGATCGAGCAGCGTCCGACCGAACCAATCACGAGAACCGGCAGCGTCTCGTGATCGCGAAGCCCATCGCTCGGAGGTGGCCCGGGCTCGCGCACGTTCGTGTCTGTTTCCCGCCGGACAACGGCCTCACCTGCTGGTTTTCTGAGGGGCATGTCCAACGCAAGCAAGTCCTCGCTCTTCCGATCCCTCCACACGCCCGCTCGCCCACTCGCACTCGCGAACGCCTGGGACGTCGCCAGCGCCCGCGTCATCGAAGCCGCAGGGGCGACCGCGATCGCCACCACCAGCGCCGGAGTGGCCTGGTCGCTCGGCGCCCCGGACGGGGACCGCGTCCCCCGGGGCCCCGTGCTGGACGCCATCGCCCGCATCGCGTCGGCGGTCACCGTCCCGGTGACCGCCGACATCGAAGCCGGCTACGGACAGAACCCCGCCGAGGTCGCGGAGACCGTCACGCGGGTACTGGAAGCCGGCGTGGTGGGCATCAACATCGAGGACGGCACCCGCCCCCCGGGCACGCTCGTCGACCGGCTCGCGGCCACCCGCGGTGCAGCGCAGAGGGCGGGCGTCGACCTGTTCGTCAACGCCCGCATCGACACCTACCTGCTCGGACTGGGCGACCCCGCCACCCGGCTGCAGGACACACTGGGACGGGCACGCTCCTACATCGACGCCGGGGCAGACGGGATCTTCGTCCCCGGCGTCACGGACCCCGGCGTCATCAAGGACCTGGCCGCAGGGCTGACGGTCCCCCTCAACATCATGGCGGGGCCGGGCACCGTGCCGGTGGACGAGCTGGGTGCCCTCGGCGTGGCCCGTGTCAGCCTCGGTTCGAGCGTGGCGCAGGCCGCCTACGCCGTGGCACGGCATGCGGCGCTCGAACTGCACCGCGTCGGCGGCTACGACTGCCTCCGGCAGACCATCGACTACCCGGAGCTCAACAGCCTGTTCACCGCGACCGGCTGACCACCCCCGGCTGCACGCCCGGGGCAGTCCGGACGCGGTGTGCCCTGCTCCCTCGGCCCTCCCCGCGAGCGCGTGCCGTCAGCCGCCGGTGGGGGGTTTGGGGAGTGCGCGGTGGGCGTACCAGGCCTCGCGGGCCTGGGCGCGAGTGCCGGTCGGGTTCGTACGGTGCCAGGCGCTGGTGAAGCGGTTGAACTCGAACTGCTCCCCGATCTCGCGGGGCCGGAGTATCTCCGGGCGTGTGGAATGCCAGTGGGTCACCGCATCGGCCAGGGTCAGGCCGGCTCCCCGGGCGATGAACTCGCGCATGAAGGCGTCGAAGTGGAAGCCGGGGCCGATCGTTCCGACGAAGTACTCCCGTAGGACCTGGCTGCACCGCTGGCCCGGCGGGATCACCGTGTCGCCGTCAACGGGCGCGGCCAGCTGCGCGGTCGCCCGGGAACGGCCCGCCGGGGTGGCCGGTAGCGGCAGGCCGTCCAGTGCCGCGGCGAGCCGGGCGGTGAGCGCCGCCTTTCCGCCGTGCCGCGCGACGTCCATCGAGCGGGCGAGAACCGTCAGCTCGTCCAGCGTCCAGTACCAGCGCAGCAGTTCGTCGCCGGTGAGGCCGGCCGTCAGCGGGGGCCTGGACTCGATGATTGTCGTACTGGTGTTCCGGCTCTCGATCACGGTCGTGATTCTGCCGGATCCTGTTCAGGGGGTCCGTCCCCGCACTCTCCCTCC
>NZ_JBIVVI010000940.1:0-3667 GCF_044757675.1 Kitasatospora sp. NPDC091257 | reverse complement strand
GGCTCCGCCTGTGGAGTCCCGTCCAGGAACGGCACGCCCCCGCGCACCGACCAGACGCTGCGGGTGCCGTCCGCCGTGACGAAGGCCCCCACCGGACCGTCCCCGAGCAGCGGAGCCGCCACCGCCAGCGGAGCCCACATCCCGCCGCCGCTCTCCCGGCGAAGGTCCACCACCCAGCCGCAGGCGGTCGCCCCGGCGACGGCGGCGCGGCCGCGGGCGACGTACTCGGCGTAGGTGCGCTCCGAACCGTTCACCGCCGGAAGGGTCAACCTGGCGATGCCGCCGGGAAGTTGTTCGACCGTCGGGGCGTCGACCGTCGCGGGGTCGGCATCCACGGCCGCTGCCTCACCGGGCGGGTAGAACCGGCTGTGGCCGTCCCCGAGAGCCGCCACCGCGCCGCCGACCGCCCCATGGGTGTCGGCCGTCGTCCGCGCCCCGGCCGCCCGCGCGAACGCCTCGTCCCGCAGTTTCGGCCAGTCCACCGTCGCGGTGTTCAACGACTCCCGCTGCAACAGGTCCAGCGCCTCCGACAGGTAGCCGTGCGCCTGCGCCGACATGCCTCCGGATCCCCCGGAACCCCCCGAACCTCCTGGAGCGCACCCCGCTGCCAGCGCCAGGGCGCCCGCCGCCATCCCGGCGATCCGCACCGCCCTCATCCGCGCCCCTCTCCCGGTTCGTACAGCCCCCCATTCCTACCCCATGAACCGGGAAGCGGCGACGGCCGGGATCCGCTGTTGCTCCCGCCCGACCCTCGGCGGCGTCCCGGCCTGCGGCGCGTACCACCTTCGATCAGGCGTCGAGCACCTGGCCGTCGCGCCTGACGACCGGTCCTTCCGTCGACCACGGGAACTCGATCCAGTCGTCGGTCCGCTTCCACACGTACTCGCACTTCACCAGGGAGTGCGACTTCTCGTAGATGACGGCGGACCGGACCTCGGCGACATGGTCGAGGCAGAAGTCGTGCACGAGCCGCAGTGTCTTGCCGGTGTCGGCGACATCGTCGGTGATCAGGACCTTCTTGTCGGTGAAGTCGATCGCGGCGGGAACGGGCGCCAACATGACGGGCATTTCGAGAGTGGTGCCCACGCCCGTGTAGAACTCGACGTTCACCAGGTGGATGTTCTTGCAGTCCAGCGCGTACGCCAGACCGCCCGCTACGAACACCCCGCCGCGGGCGATGCTCAGGACGAGGTCGGGTTCGTATCCGTCGTCGGCGATCGTCTGCGCGAGTTCGCGCACCGCCTGCCCGAAGGTCTGGTAGTCCAAGGTCTCGCGCACATCAGTCACGGCGACCAGTGTCCTCGGCCCTCGGCTGGGCGGCGAGTACCGGCACGCTCAGGACCGGAAGTGTGGTGTTCCACGCCTCGGTCGCACACTCCGGGCCGCGGCCGAGCCGGAAGGGCCGTGCCCCACTCCCGGATGCCCTACTCCCGGATGCCTGCGGCCTCGATCGCCCGGAAACGGGTCGCACGCGAGGCCGCTCCCCACGCGGTGATCACGGTGACGAAGGCGCAGAGCGCGACGGTCCCCAGGACCTGCGTCCACGGGATCACCGTCGGCGCCGAGGTGACGAGTTCGCTCAGCGAAAGGTGCTGGGTCACCGCGGAGAGCCCGGTCGCCACGGCCGCGAGCAGCGTGCCGACGACCACCGCCACGGCCGACTCGGCCACGGCCACCTTCGCGATCTGGCCGCGCACCGCGCCGGCCAGCCCGAGCAGGGCGAACTCCCGCCGCCGCCCGGCCATCGCCATGATCAGGGTGTTGGCGACGGCGATCAGCGCGTAGGCCAGCGCGATCCCCAGGATGATCACCGCGGCGTTGTCCGTCTGCTCGGCGGCGCGTGCGCGCTGGGCCTCCAGGTAGGCGTCATGGGTCATGACGTGCGCGCCGGAGCCGGCCAGCGCCTGGTTCACCGCCGCCGTCTGCTGTTCGTCGAGCGGCCGGCCCGGGCCCGTCCGGGAGTCGAGGTGGACCCGGTTCGGCGTCACCGCACCGGTCAGCGACGCGGACAGGTAGGTGTCGTCGCCGTTCAGGCCGCGTGCGACGACCGCCGCGACGACGGTCGGCACCCGAGCGCCGGTCGGCAGCAGCGTGACCACCTGGTCCCCCACCGACAGACCGTCGGATCGGGCCGCCTGCTCGTCGATGACCAGGAAGTTCTCGGGCAGTGAGGCGAGGGAGCCGGAGAGCACGGGCGGCGTGACGGTCGTGCCCAGCGCGGACGCGGGCACGGCGTTCGTGCTCAGCTAGTCGATCTGGTCGCCCTTCGCGGTGCCGATCCGGATGTTCATCGAGGTGATCGGGGTGACCCGGACCCCGGGCACGGCCGCCAGCTTCTCCAGCGTCCGCGCGTCGATCCCCGTGCCGCCGGGCACCACCACGTCGGCCGCGTGGATCTCCTGCTGCTGGCGGGCGAGCACCACCGCGTCACCGGACTTCTGCACCGTCAGCAGGGTGGCGACCAGTCCGACGGCCACCACGATCGGCGCCGCCGTGGCGGCCGTACGCCGCCGGGAGGTGAGGATGTTCTCGCGCACCAGCAGCGGGCCGGCCTTGGCCGAGCCGCGCAGCGGGCCAATCAGCGCCCGGGTGACCGGCCGCAGCAGGATCGGTGCCAGCAGGGTGACCGCGCCGACGTACAGGACCGGCACGGCCTCGTACCTGCGGGCGCTGGCCGCCAGGTACGGTTCGGTCCGGGCGATGACGATCCCGAAGGCGACCGCGCCGATCAGCATCCCGGTCCCGAGCAGCCAGCGGATCGGCGTCATCCCGCGGCGCTCCACCGCGCTCTCGCGCAGCACCTCGATCGGCCGGATCAGCGAGACCACGGGACCCCGGTGCCGTTCGACGCGGCCGCCTTCGACGCCGGCGGCCTGCGGCTGCTGCGCCCCGGCCAGCGGGTGCGGATCCGCACCGAGGGCACCGGTGAGGCCCGCCGGGTGGTCTTCGTGACGCTCCAGACCTTCCCGGACCCCGCCGAGGGCTGACGGCCCCGTCCGGGGCCGTCGGGCCCGGCCGGACCGGCCCGCGGACCATCCCGCCGTACCGCCCGGAACTCCCCCGTGCCACCGCACGCCGTCGATTCCTGACTAAGCGCCCGGAAATCGAAAGAGCCGCGGCGACCCGTCTCCGTGAATTCACGGAAGGGGGGTGCCGCGGCTCTGAGCCGAAGGCCGTCCTGGGACGGTCGCGCGGGACTTACTTGGCAGAGGTCTTGCGCGCGGTGGTCTTGCGGGTGGCGGTCTTCTTCGCCGGCGCCGTCTTCTTGGCCGTGGCGGTCGCCTTCTTGGCGGTGGCCGTGGTCTTCTTGGCGGCCGCCGTGGTGGTCGCCTTCTTCGCCGCGGCCGTCTTCTTGGTCGCGGCGGCCTTGGTCGCGGTCGCCGTGGTCTTCTTCGCGGCGGTGGTCTTCGCGGCCGTGGTCTTGGCGGCGGTGGCCTTGACGGCCGTGGTCTTCGCGGCGGTCTTCTTGGCGGTCGCCGTGGTCTTCTTGGCGGCGGCCGTGGTGGTCGCCTTCTTGACGGCGGCCGTGGTGGCCGTCTTCTTGGCGGCGGCCTTCTTGGCGGCCGGGGCGGCGGCGGCAGCAGCGGCGGCACGCTTGGTGGCGGCACGCTTGGCGGCCGGGGTGGCGGCCACGCCGCTCTTGCCCGGGGTGAGGGAGCCCTTGGGG
>NZ_JBIVVI010000939.1:0-3669 GCF_044757675.1 Kitasatospora sp. NPDC091257 | reverse complement strand
CCCGGTCGATCGTCCGACCGGTCCCGGACCGGTCGTCCACCACCACCGTCGTGGTGCCCTCGGGCCCTCGGAGTAGCATCGGTCGGGTACTGCCGATCTTGCACTCCGGAGGGCCCGATGTCTTCGCAGCCGACCTGGGACGCCGTGGACGCCTACTTCTCCGAGCGGCTGGTCGGACACGACCCGGTGCTGGAGCAGGCCACGGCCGCCGCCCGCGCGGCCGGGCTGCCGAACATCGCGGTGGCCCCCAACCAGGGCAAGCTGCTGCACCTGCTGGCGCTGACCCTGGGCGCGAAGCGGATCCTGGAGGTCGGCACGCTCGGCGGCTACAGCGCCATCTGGCTGGCCCGGGCGCTGCCCGCGGACGGCACCCTGATCACCCTGGAGCTGGACCCCCGGCATGCCGAGGTCGCCCGGGGCAACCTGGCGGCCGCCGGGCTGGCGGGGGTCGCCGAGGTGCGGGTGGGCCGGGCCGCGGACTCGCTGGCCGAACTGGTGGAGCAGGGCGCGGACCCCTTCGACCTGGTCTTCATCGACGCCGACAAGCCGAGCAACCCGGAGTACTTCCGCCGGGCGCTCCAACTGACCCGGCCGGGCTCGCTGATCATCGTCGACAACGTGGTGCGCGGCGGTGCGGTCGCCGACCCGGCCGGCACCGACCCGGCGGTGGTCGGCACCCGGGCGCTGCACGACCTGATCGCGGCCGAGCCGAGCGTCACCGCGACCTCGGTGCAGACGGTCGGCAGCAAGGGCTACGACGGCTTCACCCTGGCCCGCGTCCGGGGCTGAAAGTCCAGGGCTGAAAGTCCGGGGCTGAAAGTCCAGGGCCGAGACCCGCGCCGCCAGGGCGTACGCGGGCCCACCCGTACCACCGGCGCTCATGCGCGCCCACCTTCACCACTTACGCCCACCTTCACCACGCGCGCTCACCCGCGCTGACCGGAGAACGGAGACATCGTGCGGATCGGACTGCTGGGGACCGGCCCCTGGGCGGAGCGGGTGCACGCGCCCGTCCTGGCCGAGCACCCCGGGCTGGAGTTCACCGGCGTCTGGGGCCGCCGACCGGAGGCGGCCGAGGCGCTGGGCGCCGCGCACGGCGTGCCCGGGTACGCGGACCTCGACCGGCTGCTGGCCGAGGTGGACGCGGTCTCCATCGCGCTGCCCCCGACCGTGCAGGCGGGTCTCGCGGTACGGGCCGCCGAGGCCGGCTGCCACCTGCTGCTGGACAAGCCGGTCGCGCTGACCGTGCCGGACGCCCGGGCCGTGGCCGAGGCGGTGCGCGAGCACAAGGTCGCCTCGGTGGTCTTCTTCACCGTGCGCTTCGGCGGCGAGCAGATCCCGTGGATCGAGCGGCAGGCGGAGCTGGGCGGCTGGTTCACCGGCCGCTCGGACTGGCTCGGCTCGGTGTTCGCGCCCGGCAGCACCAGCCCGTACGCGGCCTCGCCGTGGCGGGTGGAGAAGGGTGCGCTGTGGGACGTCGGCCCGCACGCGCTGTCCGTGCTGCTGCCGGTGCTGGGCGACGCGACCCAGGTGACGGCGGCGGCCGGCCCGCTGGACACCGTGCACCTGGTGGTGCGGCACGCCGGCGGAGCCTCCAGCACGCTCGCGCTCAGCCTGACCGCGCCGCTCGCGGCGGGCGGGACGGGCATGGAGCTGCGGGGTGAGCACGGCGTGGTGCAGCTGCCCCCGCGCGGCGAGGGCCCGGTCGCGGCCCTGCACCGGGCGCTGGACGCGCTGCGGGCCTCGGCCGCCTCCGGCGAGCCGCACCCCTGCGGGGCGGACTTCGGGCTGCGGGTGGTGGAGATCCTGGTCGGCGCCGAGCGTTCGCTGGCGAGCGGCGGCCCGGTGGAGGTCTGAGCGGTCGACGCGGCCGGGCCCGGGCGAGGACCGGGCGGGGACCGGCGGTTCGGACGGACGTCGGGTAGGGACCGATGGTTCGGAAAGGCGCCGGGCGGGGCACGTGGGTGCCCCGCCCGGCGTCGTCCGTCGGATGCCGAACGGCGCGGCGTAGCGGACGGTGCCTGCGGGCAGCGGGTGGTCGGCGTCCAGGGAGAGGGCCATCAGCGCTTCGTCCGGGACGTCGATGGTCAGGCCGATGCCGTGGGCGCCGGCGCGCAGTGGACCGCTCAGACCGGCGGCACCGGCGGCACCGGCGGCAGCGACGGCCCGGCCGGCGGCGGGGCCGAGGACGGCCGGCGGTCGGCGGGGCGGGCCGGCGGGATGACCGGGGCGCGGAAGTCGCGCGGGCCGGTCCACAGCGCCGGGACGGCGTCGCTGCGGCGGGCCAGTTCGTACGCCAGGGCCTCGTAGTTGACCCGCCAGCCGTGGAAGTGCGCCCAGGCCTCCTCAACCGGGCGCTCACGCGGGAAACCGGCCGCGGTGATCATCGCGACGGCGCCCAGGTACTCGGCGTACGTCAGCCGGATCGGAATGTCCGGGTCCGGGTCCGTGTCGAAGTCGATCCGCAGCGAGCGGGCGATGTCGCGCAGCGCGGTGAAGCCGGCCCGGAGCACCAGCCGGGCCTCGGGCGGGGCCGAACGCGGGCAGAGCGCCAGGTGCAGGGCGGCGGCGTCCATCACGGCGATCAGTCCGACCACCCAGCTGCGGTTGGGCTGCGGGGAGCGGAAGGAGAGCAGCACCGGGTAGTTGGAGTGGCTCTCGCCGATGTCGGCGGCCAGCCGCTCCCAGTCCCGGTAGAGCTGGGGGAGCGCGGTCTCGGTGTCCACCAGGGACTGGCGGGCCAGCAGCTCGGGGCCCCAGGCGGGCTCGCCGGCCCGGGACTGCAGCAGCGTCACCTCGGTCTCGCGGCGCTGGTAGGCGGCGTAGAGGGTCGGCAGGTAGGAGATCTGGAGGGCGATCACCAGCGGGCCGCTGGCGGCGGCCAGGAAGTCGATCGCGGAGAGGTGCAGCCGGTCGCCGCTGGCGAAGCCGAGGGTGAACAGACTGGACCCGGCCTCGCGCACGGCCACCGACCAGCTGAGCTCCGAGGTGCCGTGTAGCAGCAGGGTGTAGGCGGTGAGCATGCAGCTGAGCCACACCCCGAGCATGCCCAGCAGCACCAGCGGCGCCAGCCAGGTGAGCGCCCGGTCCTGCGCGTGGTAGCCGCGGCCCGGTCCGGCGACCAGCCGCAGCAGCCCGCGCAGCATCCGCCAGAGCCGCATCACCAGCGACGAGTAGAGCCCGCGCGGAACGACCAGCGTGCGCAGGATGCTGCCGACGATCAGCAGGAGCAGCATCGCGCCGAGGGCGGTCTGGATCATCCTCATGGCGTCATTCTGGCGGTACGCCGGGGCTGTCGCGGACCGGTGCCCGCGCGGGTCGGCCGTCGGCCGTCCGTCCCCCTGCCGTCCGCCCGCCGTCCGTGGCCCGGGCGCCCCGGTTCACCGCACCGAGTATGACCATGATCACACCAAGGCGAGGCATACGTACTGATGTTCCCACCGCGTCTATGTGTACGGAGGATCACGCCCACGAGCGAATCGGAGACCGGACTGTGCGTGCCCAGCAAGACAGCGCCGCCGAAGAGGAGAAGCCCGGGCGGCGACGGTGGCGCTTCCCACCGCGTCGGAGGCCGTTACGGGCGTGGCGCCCGCTCCGGGGGAGGCGCCCGTCCCCGGGTCCGTCCCCGGACCACTCCCCGGGCCCGTCCCCGAGCCGGTCAACGGACCC
>NZ_JBIVVI010000938.1:0-3672 GCF_044757675.1 Kitasatospora sp. NPDC091257 | reverse complement strand
GGCTGGAGCAGGGGCGGGACATCCACCCGTCGCCGGAGGTGCTGGCGAGCCTCGCCCGTACGCTGCGGCTGGACCGGGCGGAGACGGCGTACCTGTTCCGGCTGGCCGGCGGGCATCCGCTGGACGGCGAGGTGGCCGCGCCCGGGGACGTGCCGGCCCCGCTGCTGCGGCTGATGCGCGCGCAGTGGCCGGCGCCGTCCTTCGTGATGGACGCCAACTGGGACATCCGGGCCTGGAACCCGGGCGCGGACGCGCTGTTCGGCCTGACCGGCCGCCCGCCGCAGGAGTGCAACCTGGCCTGGGTGGTGTTCGGCAACCCGGTGCACCGGGCCCGGGTGGAGCACTGGGAGGAGCACGCCCGGCGCTTCCTGGCCCAGCTGCGCTCCGCCTACGCCGAGCGCGGCGGCGAGGCGACGGCCGTGGGGCGCCGGCTGGCCCGGATGATCCGGCAGGTCCGCGGCGAGTACCCGGAGGCGGACCGATGGCTGGACGAGCACCAGGTCGCGGAGCGCTCCGGCACCGAGAAGGTGATCCGGCACGAGCGGGTGGGCGTGCTGCGGATCGACCAGCACGTGCTGCTGGCCGCCGAGGGCCTGCAACTGATCGTGATGTCGCCGCGCGACGCCGGCACCGAGGAGCGGCTGCGCGCGCTGGCGCCGGCCCCGGAAACGGCAACGGCAACGGCAACGGCAACGGCAACGGCAACGGCAACGGCAACGGCAACGGCAACGGCAACGACGGTGGCCCCGGCCCCGGTGTAGCGCGGACAGCGGTCCGCCGCCCCCGCACGGCGCAGGGGCGGCGGACCGGGAGCGGCGGACCGGGGACGGCCGTCAGACCGGGAGGTTCCACTTCTGGTTGGCGGCGCCGTTGCAGTCCCAGATGCCGAGCTGGTTGCCGTTCTCGGTGGCGAAGCCGAGGTCGTCCAGGCAGCGGCCGGACTGCGGGTTGAGCAGCGAGCCGTCGGCCCGGGCCTGCCACTGCTGGGCGCCGCTGCCGTTGCAGTCCCAGATCTGCACCTTGGTGCCGTTGCCGGTGTTGCCGCCCGACACGTCCAGGCACTTGCCGAGCGCGCGGATCGTGCCGTCGACGCCGATCCGCCACTTCTGCGCGACCGAGCCGTTGCAGTCGTAGATCTGGACGGCGGTGCCGTTGCCGAGGTTGGCGCCCCGCACGTCGACGCACTTGTTGACGTAGCCGGTGATCTGGCCGGTCGGGCCGGCCGGCGGCGCGGCGCCGAGGACGACGCGCGGGAACATCACGGAGTCGCCGATCATGCAGGAGGCGGACACGGTGCCGTCGCCCATCCCCAGGCCTCCGATGGCGGGGCGGGAGAACTGCACGGTGTGGGTGGAGTTCCAGTAGAGGCAGTTGGCGGTCACGGTCCAGGTCTGCATCGGGTCGAGGCCGCTACAGCTGCCGATGGCGTTCCAGGCGGAGGTGTAGGCGGCGCAGGCGGGGGCGGCCTGGGCGGCGGTGGCCGGTGCCACCACGGCGGCGGCCCCGGCGAGCAGGGCGGTGGTCAGCAGGGCGGAGGTTCGGCGCATGGGAGGGTCGTCCTTCCGAATCGGGGAATCACGTCGACTCACCGTCCACGCCCCGTCGGTGACGGTGCGTCGGATGTGTGGGCCGCGTGAAAGACTCGGGGGTGCGCGGTCGGCCGTCAACCGGCAGGTCACCGGCAGCTGCCGGGTGCGGCGGGGCTGAACAGGGACGTTGTCCCGGGCGGCAGTTTCGCCGGGTCCGCACGGCCGGGCCGTCGAGGGGCCGGGCCGCGGAAGCGGGGACGTCACGGGCGGGCCGCCGGGCCGGCCGGACAGCGCACGGCCCGGCTCCCCCCTGCCGGGGGAACCGGGCCGTCGTCGGAACGGAAGGGCGTCAGTCCGTCTTGCGGCGCTGGCGGCCGGTGCCGTAGTTGGAGCCGGACTTGGAGCCGCTGCCGGGCTTGGCGCGGCCCGAGGAGCGGCCGATGAAGCCGGCCGCCTGCGGGCGGTCGCCCTGGGCGGCGGCGCCCATGCGCTGCTTGGGGCGGGGGCGGCGCGGGTTGCCGTTCATGTCGACGTCGGCGGGCAGCGCGGAGCGCTTGCCGGACCGGCGGCGCGGGGCACCGGACTTGGCCCCGGCGGGCTTGTCGGCGCCGTCCTTGGCCGAGGCGCCGGCCCCGGCCTGGGCCGCGACGACCGGTACGGCCAGCGTCACCGCGACGCCGCTGGGCGTGCGGGCGCCGGTGATCCGGGCCAGGTCGGCGTCGCCCGGGCGGATCTTGGTGACGGTCGGGCGGATGCCGGCGACCGTCATCAGCCGGTTGACCTCGCGGCGCTGCTCGGGCAGCACCAGGGTGACGACCGTCCCGGACTCGCCGGCCCGGGCGGTGCGGCCGCCGCGGTGCAGGTAGTCCTTGTGGTCGACCGGCGGGTCCACGTTGACGACCAGGTCCAGGCCGTCGATGTGGATGCCGCGGGCGGCGACGTTGGTGGCGATCAGCGCGGTGACGTGGCCGTCCCGGAACTGGTCCAGGACCCGGTTGCGCTGCGGCTGGGACTTGCCGCCGTGCAGGGCGGCGGCCTTCACGCCGTTGGCGAGCAGTTGCTTGGCCAGCCGGTCGGCGCCGTGCTTGGTGTGCACGAACATGATCACGCGGCCGTCGCGGGAGGCGATGTGCGCGGTGGCGGAGACCTTGTCGGTCTGCTCCAGCTGGAGGACGTGGTGGTCCATGGTGCTGACCGCGCCGGCCGAGGGGTCGACCGAGTGGGTCACCGGGTCGGCGAGGAAGCGCTTGACCAGCCGGTCGACGTTGCGGTCCAGGGTGGCGGAGAACAGCATCCGCTGCCCGCCCTCGGCGACCTGCTCCAGCAGCTTGCTGACCTGCGGCAGGAAGCCCATGTCGGCCATCTGGTCGGCCTCGTCGAGGACCGTGATCGCGACGTCGGAGAGATTGACGTCACCGCGCCCGATCAGGTCGTCCAGCCGGCCCGGGGTGGCCACCAGCACCTCGGTGCCGCGGCGCACCGCGTTGGCCTGCCGGTTGATCGACATGCCGCCGACGACGGTGGTGATCCGCAGGTTGACGGCGGTGGCGTACGGGGTGAGCGCCTCGGTGACCTGCTGCGCCAGCTCGCGGGTGGGCACCAGTACGAGCGCCAGCGGGTGCCGGGCGTCGGCACGGCGCCCGGCGGTGCGGGCGAGCAGCGGCAGGCCGAAGGCCAGGGTCTTGCCGGAGCCGGTGCGGCCGCGGCCGAGCACGTCGCGCCCGGCGATCGAGTCGGGCAGCGTGGCGGCCTGGATCGGGAAGGGCTCGGTGACGCCCTGGCGGGTGAGCGCGGAGAGGATCGCCCTGGGCAGTTCCAGCTCGGCGAAGGAGGCCGCCGGGGGCCGGGGCGGGGTGCCCTGGACCACGGTGAACTCGGTGGCCTCGGGCACGGCGGCGGGGCGGCCCTGCTTGGGGGCGCCGCCGCGGTTGCGCGGCTTGCGCGGGCGGTCGCCGCCGGCGGTGCGGCGGGCCTGGTCGGTGGTGCGGGGGCCGCGGTCGCGCGGCGGGCGGGCAGGGGTGGTCACGGGAGCTCCGTCGGTCGGTCGGCAGCCCGGGCTGCGGGCTGGTCGGCCGTCGGAGGATTTGCGTGTGCCGCCCCGGCCGTACGGCGGCATGAGCGGGGGCCCCCCCCCGGGGGGGGG
>NZ_JBIVVI010000937.1:0-3675 GCF_044757675.1 Kitasatospora sp. NPDC091257 | reverse complement strand
CCCCCGGCGGCCACCGAGGAGGGGCACGCCGAGCGGGGCGGGGATGTCGAAGGAGTGGTCGGCGCTGTTGCCGTTGTAGCAGTCGTGCGGGCCGGTGAAGGTCACGGACTCGTCCTCGAAGAAGAAGTCCTGGTGGATCGTCCCCAGGACGACCAGATTAGAGGGGCTGCTGGAACCGTTCAGCTCCTCGGTGACCCCGGTGACGCCGGTGACCCGGTGACCCGGTGACCCGGTGACCCCGGCGTCCCGGGCGGCCGCGGCGGCGGTCAACGGAGCGTCGACGACCCGCCCGCCGGTGGCGAACTTGATGGCCTCCCGGTAGCCGCCGAAGCACGTCGACTGCCCGCCCTCCGCGCTCACCACGCAGTTCCGGGCCGAGCCGCCGGCCGCCGCGGGCCGGGCGACGGCCGTGCCCGCGCCGGACAGGGACAGCGAGACCGCCGCCGCCGC
This sequence comes from Kitasatospora sp. NPDC091257, assembly GCF_044757675.1. Taxonomy (NCBI): domain Bacteria; kingdom Bacillati; phylum Actinomycetota; class Actinomycetes; order Kitasatosporales; family Streptomycetaceae; genus Kitasatospora; species Kitasatospora sp. NPDC091257. Next base: position 3,225 of record NZ_JBIVVI010000937.1, on the reverse strand, counting down.
GAGGACGGCACCGGCGTGCTTGAAGGAGCGGGTCATTGTTGATCAACTCCTGTTCCAGATGGGTGACTTGTCGAGATGCCGCTCTCGTCGGAGCGCCTGACACCGATTCCGTGCCAGGCGGGTGGGTGAGGAGAATCCCAGAGATCTGGGACGTGCACGTGTCACCCGTCGGCGCGACGGCCCGTTCGGGTGCGGGAGCCGTCGGCGCGGACGTCGAGGTGTGCGGTTCGGAGCCCGTGCCGGGCCCCGGGGCGTCAATCGGCCGTTCGGGTATCCGCCCCGAGGCGCGAACGGTGCGGGAACGGTCCGTGAATTGTTCCCCGGTCGGGTGAACTGCACAGCCGCCCCCCGGGGCCCTGAGGGCATCATGGGCCGCGACACGGGACCTCGCGGAACAAGGAGTCGACCGATGGGAAGGCCGATGGCGGAGTTCGGCTGCGCGAAGTGCTACGGCGAGGACGAGCGGGCCGTGTGGGGCCGGCAGCGGGAGGGCTTCGAACACGAGGCGGAGGTGGTGGGCGGCTCGCGCTTCGCCGTCAACCTGCGGCGCTGCCTGGGGTGTTCGCAGCAGTTCGTGTGGATCTTCACCGAGGTCGTCGACTGGATGGGCGGGGACGACGCCCAGTACGTGACGATCATGCCGGTGACGGCCGTCGAGGCGAGCGGCCTGAGAAGTGGAACGCTGCGGCCCCAGGACCTCGGCGCCCTCGGCCGCGGCCGCCGCCACCTGAACCACGACTGGCCCACCGGCGGCCCGGCGCGGCTGCAGTGGCGCTCCGGCCGCTTCCTGGTCGCCGAAGGGCGGTAGCCCCTCCGTCCGGTGCTCGGAGCGGTGCGGCGGCTGTCCCCGATCCGGGTGCTCGCTACTTCCGTCGACCGGGGCGGTGGGCGAGCTTCTTCTCCGCCTTGAGCAACAGGGGGAGCAGGGCGTAGACGACGACCGGGACGACGAGACCGGTCATGACCAGGGTCCGCAGCACCAGCGGCAGGCGCCCGAGGTGGGGGCCGAGCAGGGCGAAGGTGGCGGTGATGGTCGGGTAGACGGCGAGCCAGGTGAGCAGTGCCCGGCGGTGCACGGACGGGGCGGCCGGGGCCGGTGCGGTGATGCTGTCGGTGTTCAAGGCGGTTTCCTCCCGTGAGTGAGCGGCTGGAGGCTTTGGATGCCCAAAACTCCAACCCGTCGGTTGGAGTTTGGCAGGCGCGCAGGCGGATGTCCAACCCTTTGGTTGGAGATTCGCGCTATGGTGATGCCATGGCCTGGGACACCGCACGCACGCAGCAACTCCTCCTCGACGCCGCCGTCGAGGAGTTCGCCGAATCCGGCCCGGACGGTGCCCGGATCGCCCGCGTCGCCACCCGGGCGGGAGTGAACAAGGAGCGGATCTACCAGTACTTCGGCAGCAAGGAGCAGCTCTTCGCCGCGGTGCTGGCGTCCGAACTCGGCAAGCTGGCGGAAGCGGTGCCGCTCACCCCGGTGCCGGGGCTGGAGCTCGGCGACTACGCCGGACGCGTCTTCGACTACCACTCGGCCAACCCGCACTTCTCCCGCCTGCTGGCCTGGGAAGGGCTGCAGCGCGGCACGGAGTCCCAGGCGCTGGCGGCGGAGCCCGAACGCACCGCGCACTACGGAGAGAAGGTCGCCGTCCTCGCGGCCGCGCAGCGGGCGGGCGAGCTGGCCGACGATGTGGATCCGGGACGGCTGATGTTCGCGGTGATCGGCCTGGTGAACGCGTGGTTCACGCTCCCGCAGATGGTGCGGTTGCTCCTCTCCGGCGCGACCGACCCGGCGGCGGACCGGGAGGCACTGGTCACCCTGGTGTGCCGCCTGACGAGGCCTGCGGCGGGGTGAGCGGGCGGAGTGGGCCTCGCCCGGAGCGGGCGAGGCCCACTCTCCGCCATGGCTTCTCAGATGCCGCCGAAATCACCGGACTTGATGCCGGCGACGAAGGACTGCCAGGCGTCCATGTCGAAGGCGAGCTGAGGGCCGTCGGGGTCCTTGCTGTCGCGGACGGGGAGGATACCGGGGATGCCCGGTGCGACCTCGATGCAGTTACCGCCGCCACTGCTGTACGAGGACTTCAGCCAGGAGACGGGCCTGGAGGCCGCGATGGGGAACATGGCGTGGAACTCCTTGAGACGCGTGCGGATGAGAGCCAGTGAGTCCGCACATGAGAGGGCTTGGGCCTGGAGCCAATCGTAAGTCCTTGCGAGGGAATGGATGTTGTCCTGGTTCTCTCGCTCCACGTAGCCCCGCTGGATGGTTTCGAGGTAGGCCATCCATGCCCCGCTCGGGGAGGTGAGCAACGTGAACGGCAAGAGCGACGGGAGGTTCTCGCCGAGGCTGGACGGCGCGATTTGCAGCATGACGTGCGGAAGACTGGCCACGTTCTCCAGTCGGCGAAGCTGTTCGGCCATGACGAAGGGGCCGCCGACAGGGCGCAGGCAACTCTCCTCCATGACGATGCGGATCGAGGGGGCGGGTTCCTGGTAGAGCACGGCTTGGCGCGCCATGCGGACATTGACGCGTTCGCTGACCTTGTCCCCGGGGATCTCGCCCCGTCGGGCCTCGGCGCTGACGATCGCGGAGGCGTAGGCCCGAGTCTGGAGCAGCCCGGGGATGACGTTCAGCTCGTAGACCTTGAAGGCCGTGGCCTTGCGCTCGTACTCGATGAAGGAGACGAATCCGCCGATCAAGGTGCTGCTCTTGGCAGTCCAGTACAGGAGCTCAAGTGCCTCACAGGTGTCGAGTTCCTTGTCGCACCGGCGGACGAGGTTCAGCGGCGCGGGGCGGTCTCCGTTCTCGATCATGGAGATGAGTGAATCGCTGTAGTTGGTCCGTCGTCCGAGTTCGATCTGCGTGAGCCCCCTCGCCTTGCGGAAGCGTCGCAGCTGAACGCCGATGGCCGCGTTCGGAGATGAGGTTGGGTCTACTTCCCGCTGAGGCATGGTGATCACCGATTTCCACAATGCTCGCTGTCAAAGTGAAGCTCTTCTGATACTAGCCGCGAGCGGACACCCTTGGTGAGGGGGTAACAACAGAGAGAGACTAGTCGGTGAATATGACGAACAGTCAATGCGGCGAGAGCCTCATCCTGCGGCGGAACTTTCCGCCCTGCCGCTGCGCGCAGTGCGGCGACTCCATCCCCGAGGCGCGGGTGAATGCTTCCGCCTTGACCCCGGCGGCGCCGCCCGTGCGGCGGGTGGTGCCGCCGACCAACCCCCACC
>NZ_JBIVVI010000936.1:0-3676 GCF_044757675.1 Kitasatospora sp. NPDC091257 | reverse complement strand
GGTGGTGGGTGCGGGTCCGGGCGGATCAGGCGAGGCGCTGGCCGGGGGCGGTTCCGCCGAGGCGGGTGAGCAGGGTGGACAGTCGGCCGAGGTCCTCGGGGCTCCACTGCTCGGCCGCGAAGTGGTCGGCGGCGACCTGGCGGGCGGTGTGCAGCATCTCGGCGAGACGCTCACGCCCGGTCGGGGTGAGGGCGGCGTAGGCGACCCGGGCATCGCGGGCGGCGGCCTCGCGGGCGACCAGGCCGATCCGCTCCAGCGGCGCGAGGCCGCGGGTCACGCCGGAGGCGGTGAGCCCGAGGGCTTCGGCGAGGTCGACCCGGCGCATCCGGCTGCCGGGGGCCTGGGAGAGGTGGAGCAGCATCGTGAAGTCGGCCAGGCTGACGCCGTGCAGGCCGCCGAGGCTCGCGTCGAAGCGCTTGACCACGGCCGTCTGGGCGCGGACCAGCCGCAGGGCGGTGTCCAACGGGTCGGGGCTCGGGCCCGGCGTGGCCGGTGCGGTCGCGGTCTGCCGTACGGGTCCCACCTGCTCCGATTGGTCCGGCTGCTCGGGCTGGACCGGCTGGTCTGTCATTGCCACCTCCTTGACTGCTCAAGTATATCCCGGGAGGAAGCCGTCAAGGAGGTGGCGGAGGGGGAGGGGTCGGCTCAGCGACCGGTGGCGGCGGCGCGGCGCTGACGCTTGCCGAGCGGCGCCCGGGAGAGGTCCTCGGCCTGGGAGCGGAGGTTCTTGCAGCCGTAGCCGCGTCCGGCCAGCCAGTCCCGCGCCGACTGCTCGGCCCGCTCGGTGGCCTCCAGGATGTCCTCCTCGGCCTCGCCCTCGTCGAGGAAGCGGAAGGTGAAGGCGGCCCGTGCGGAGAGGTCGTAGCTGAGGTGGCCCTCGCGGGTGAAGGCGGCGTGCAGCACGTCGTGCGCGGGTGCGGCGGCGAGCAGTTCGGCGCGCTGTTCGTCGGTGAGGCCGTCGAAGACGCCGCGCACCATGATGCGGAAGGTTCGAGTGGTCATCCCCCGACCATAGGCAGCACGGACCGCCGGCCGCCAACACGATTTCGGCGGCGCGGTGGCGCGGCGGCCCGATCCGGTGATCGAGCGGCAGCGCGGACCCGGCGGGTGCGCCGGGTGGATGCGGTCGGGCGGGTGTGGTCGGGTTTGGACGCGGTCAGCCGGGGGTGAGTGCTTCGGCGAGCCCGTCCGCGTACCGGGTGAGCCGGGCGAGCTCGGGGCCTCCCCGGGCACGCCGGAATCCGTGCCGTCGGCCCCGGAAGGCGGCCTGGACGGCGTGGAGTTGGGTCCAGCGGCGGGTGCGTTCGCGGTCCAGCCCGGCGGCCTCGGTGAAAACGTCGAGCGCGCGGAGGACGGCGCGGCGCACATCCGTCGCGTTGAGCAGGGTCGTCGCGTCGACCAGGGTCAGGGCGTGGACGGTGAGCAGGGTGCCGCCGTCGTGGGCCCGGTCTCCCACGCAGCCCTTGGGGTCCACGGCCAGCCAGGGTGCGCGCTCGGCCCGCAGGATGTTGCGGGGGTGGAGGTCGCCGTGGACGAGCACCTCCGGCTGGACGCGGGCGAGGTCGCGGACGGTCGCGAGGGCGGCGCCCACCGCGCGGGCCGACAGGGCGTGGGGCAGGGAGGCCGCGTCGGTGCGCAGCCGGTCCTCCCAGCCGGCCGCCTGCTCGCTCAGCCGGGGCAGGCCCGGTGGTGCCGGGACGGCGAGCCGGCGGCTGAGCCGCCCGGCGGCCGTCAGCACCTCGTCGCCGTCCCGGACCTCCGCGAGCGTCGTCGGGCCCGCCCGTTCGAGCAGCATCGCGAAGCGCTCGTCGTCCCGTTCGTACAGCCGGACGGCTCCCCGGCCCGCCCACACCGCGAGGGCGTCCGGCTCGTGCACGTTGCCCGGGTGGGGGAACGACACCTTCAGCACGGCCGCGCGCCCGGCTGCCTGACGGACCGGGAGGATCAGGCCGACGCCGCCGTGGGTGGCGGCGCCGTCCGGCACGCAGTGCCAGCGTTCCAGCAGTTCGGCGGCGAGACCGGGGAGTTCGGCGATCCAGGTCGCGCCGGGGGCTCCCTCGCGGTCGACGGTGGTGCGGGCGAGCCCGCCGGGAATGCTGATCATTCGGGTCCTTTCGACGGTGGGGGAGGAGGGGGGTCGGTGCGGTCGCTGGTTCGGTCGGGCTCAGGGCGCGAAGGGCCCGAAGGTCGTGGCGGCGAGGCGGAGCGCCGGTGCCGGGGTGCCGGTCCCGGCGCCGACGGAGTAGACCAGCCTCCTGCGCAGGTCCGGGGTGGTGAAGAAGCCGTCGGAGTACCCGAGGTCGTGCCCGGTCTTGCCCCAGAGCACCGTGCCGTCCTGTAGGGGGATGGCCATCAGCCCGGCGCTGTAGCAGGCCCGTCCCTTGTCCGGACCGAACTGGCACTCGCCGGCTCCGCGCACGGGCAGCAGCCGGCCGGAGGCGTCCCGCGGCAGGGTGAGCAGGTCGTTCAGCTGCTGGGGCGGCAGGAGTTCGCCGTCCAGCAGGGCGCGCAGGAAGACGTCCAGGTCGGCCGGGGTGGACACCATCGACTCCGAGTTGCCGCCCTGCTCGGAGACGTCGATCGGGGCGCCGGCCCTGTCGGTGAAGTAGCCGGTCAGGTGGGGCTCGGGCATCGTCGGCCTGCCTTCCGGCACCTCGGTGTGCCGCAGGCCGAGCGGCTTCAGGATGCGGGCCGTCACCTCTTCCCTGATCGTGTGCCTGGTCACCTGCTCGATGATCCGGCCCGTCAGCCGGTAGTTGAAGTTGTTGTACTCCTGGGCGGAGCCCGGGGCGAAGGACGGAGTGACCTCGTGCCCGTCCTCGGGGTGGAGCGTCTTCTGGACGACCTGGTCGAGCGTCTCCAGCCCGAAGCGGCGCGCTATCAGTTCGTCGGGATCCTGGGTGTTCGGACCCTCGACGGCCTGTGGCAGTCCGCTGGTGTGGTCGAGGAGTTGACGGACGGTGATCGGCAGGGTGAAGTCGGCGGGCAGCGTGCCGGGCAGGTACCGCTGGACGGTGCCGTCCAGGGAGATCCGCTGTTCGGCGGCGAGCTGGAGCACCACCGCGGCGACGAAGGTCTTGTTGATGCTGCCGATCCGGAACGCGGCGTTCGACGCCACCGGCCGCCCGCTCACCGGATCGCCGGCACTGCCGCGCCAGGCCCGGCCGTCGACCGTCACCCGGGCGATCACGCCCGCCGCAGGGTCCCCCGGCCGGTGGGCGATCGCGGCATCGAGGACGACCGGATCGGGACCGCCGGGCGGCGCCTGGCCGAGGGCGGGTGCGGCAGGCACGGCCGTGAGGAGCAGGGCGGCGAGGCCGAGCGCGAGGGCGGCGGGCTTGGTGACGGGCATGAGTTCTCCGGTGTCGTGAGGACGGGTGAGGGGCGGAGTGATCCGCCCCGGAGAACACGAAACTGACGGGCGTTCAGTTGCATCCGGTCGGCGCGGAGGTGGAGATCGTGGTCGTGGAACACGGTGGAGACTCCCTTCCACGGCGGCCCGGATGGCCGCCGTCGCGGTGACTCCAAGACTGATCGCCGGAACCCCGTTCGCGCATGTGCCGATCGGCAGGAATTCCGCCGGAAAGTGACCGGGCCTCCCCTGCCGATCGGCAGGGGAGGCCCGGGGCGCGGGACGGCGCGGGGTGCGGCGGGGTGCGGCGGGGCCGGGGCCTAG